>DASSQL010000506.1:0-6708 GCA_035702525.1 Ornithinibacter sp.
CAGTACCCCGACCTGTTCCACGCCGAGGTCGGCGGCCGCAACGCCGCCGAGGCCGTGGGCGACCAGGAGTGGCTGGCCGGCACCTTCATCCCCACCGTCGCCAAGCGCGGCGCGGCGATCATCGAGGCGCGCGGCGCGTCGTCGGCCGCCTCCGCGGCATCCGCCACCATCGACCACGCCCGCACCTGGGTGCAGGGCACGCCCGAGGGCGACTGGGTGTCGATGGCGGTCCGCTCCGACGGCTCCTACGGCGTGCAGGAGGGCATCATCTCCTCCTTCCCGGTCACCGTGAAGGACGGCAGGTGGGAGATCGTCCAGGGCCTCGACATCGACGACTTCTCGCGCGCCAAGATCGACGCCTCGGTCGCCGAGCTCGTCGAGGAGCGCGACGCCGTCAAGGGTCTCGGCCTGATCTGAGTCGTCGTCGGCGCCCTGCGTCGACCCCCGCACGCCGTCACACGGATGCCGTCCGCTCACCCACGAGCGGACGGCATCCGTGCTTGCCCTCGGCCGAACCCCGTGCCCAGCCGGGCTCCGTCGTTCCCCGCCCCCTGCAGGCGGGCGACCGGCGCGCAGTGTCCCGGGGGAGGTCCGCTGCCGCACCGGCCACGTCGGTGACCCGACCGTAGGCGCGGCGGCGGTGGGGCACATCGGGCAGCTGCCCTATTCGACACGGTGCCGGGCCCCTCGAACGAGAGCGCTTCCGTCGACCGATCGCCCGGGACACAATGTCGCTGGTGGAACAACGGCTCGGTGTCACCGACCTCGAGGACGGCACGAGGGTGCAGTTCGCCGTCGTCGGCCGGGGCCCGGTGGCGATCTACGTGCCGGGGTGGGTGTCGCACCTCGAGCTCGGCTGGGCGGTGCCGGCGGAGCGCCAGTTCTACGAGGGCCTGGCCCACGGGCTCACCCTGGTGCGCTACGACCGGCCCGGCTGCGGCCTGTCCGGGAGCACCAGCCGCACCGACGTCGTCGACCTCGAGCTGGAGGTGCTGCAGGCGGTCGCGACCGCGGTGGGCGTCGACCGCTTCGCCCTGTTGGGCGCCTCGTTCGGTGCACCCCTCGCGGTGCGGTGGGCCGCTCGCCACCCGGCCACGGTGTCGCACCTGGTGCTCTACGGCGGGTGGGTCGAGGGTGACGCGGTGGCCGACCCCGCCGTCCGGGAGCACGTGCTCGGCCTGGTCGACGAGCACTGGGGCCTCGCCTCGGACGTGCTGACCGAGATCTTCGCCCCCGAGGCGGACGCCGGGTTCCGGGCGGTGTTCTCCCGCTACCAGCGCGAGTCGTCGTCCGCCGCACGGGCGCACCAGCTGCTCGCGGCCTGCTACGACATCGACGTGTCCGGCGACCTCGGCCGGATCACGGCACCCACCGCGGTGATCCACCGCCGGGGTGACCGCGCGGTGCCCCTCGCGGAGGGCGAGCGGCTGGCCGCGGGCATCGACGGGGCGACGCTGACCGTGCTGGAGGGTCGCACGCACATCCCCTTCGCGGGTGACACGCACGCCGTCCTCACCGCCATGCGACACGGCGTCGGGCTGGCCCCGCTCGAGCGCGAGGCACCGCCCACGCTGACCCGGCGCCAGCTGGAGGTGGCGGCGCTGGTGGCACAGGGCTGGTCGAACCGTCAGATCGCCGACGCGCTGGTCATCACCGAGCGCTCCGCCGAGTCGCACGTCGAACGGATCCGCGGCCGCCTCGGGTTCCGTTCGCGGGCGCAGGTCGCGGCGTGGTTCGTCGCGTCGAGCGCGGCCGACTGACCGCTCAAGTGCGGTAGTTCCACTGCTGACGGGGTGGCCACCCGCCCCGCAGGCTCGAGGCATGACAAGTCACCCCACGCATCCCGCCGCGACCCCGCACTCCCAGGCACCCCATCCGCTCGAGGGCGCAGCGGAGGCCGAGCAGTTCGACACCCATCCGGCTCGCGGCCGGTTCAACGCGGCCTTCTTCCACGTCATGGGCGGCTACCTCGACCGGCACCTGCGCGAACGCAAGGCCGCAGCCTTCGCCGACCTGCCGCCGACCGTCGTCGAGCTCGGGGCCGGAGTCGGCGCCAACCTGCGCTACCTGCCCGACGGCGCGCACCTCATCGCGATCGAGCCCAACCCCTACATGCACCCGCGGCTCACGCGTGCGGCCCGTTCCCGCGGCATCGACCTCGAGATCCGCAGCGTCGTCGGCGAACGCATGGACCTGCCCGATGCCGGCGCGGATGCCGTCATCTCCAGCCTGGTGCTGTGCAGCGTCCGTGACCCGCAGGCCGTCGTCGCCGAGGTCCGCCGCGTCCTGCGACCCGGCGGCCGGTTCAGCTTCGCCGAGCACGTCGGGGCCGAGCCCGGCACGGCGACGCGGTGGACGCAGCGGGTCCTGCGTCGGCCGTGGGCCTGGACCTTCGAGGGGTGCTCCTGCGAACGGGACCTCGCGGGCGTCATCCGGTCCGCCGGCTTCAGCAGCGTCGAGCTCACGCACTACCGGGTCCGCTCGCCCTTCGTGCCGTTCAACACCCACATCGCCGGTACGGCGATCTCGTAGCCCGGCTGCTCGAACCCCGGCGCCCACGAACGACCGACGAAAGGCAAGTCCCATGCAGCTCTCCGTCCTCGCGGTGCTCTCACCGGCCCGGAGACGACGACGTACCACCGTCGCCGCCCGCGGCTGCACCGTCCCCGTCGCGACCGCCCGGCCACACCCGACCTCCCGCGACGCCACCGCCGGCACCATCCGGCTGCGGTGCCTGACGCCCGCCGACGGGCACCACCTGAGCGACCTGCACGCACGACTGTCACCGGACTCCCGCTACCAGCGGTACTTCCGGCTGGTGCGGTCGTTGGCGCCGGCCGACATCGCGCGCTTCGTCACCCAGAGCCCCGACCACCTGGCCGTCGGCGCGTTCGACGGCGACGTCCTGGTCGGTGTCGCGCAGTACTTCCGGTCCGCGCAGCGGCCCGACCACGCGGAGGTCGCCGTCGAGGTCGCCGACAGCCACCACCGGCGCGGGGTCGGCGGCAGTCTGGTTCGCGAGCTCTCCCGGCACGCGGCCGACGGCGGCATCACCCACTTCACCGCCAGCATCCTCGCCGACAACACGCCGGTGCTCGGCCTGATAGGGCAGTCGGGTGGTGACGTCGCGACCACCCCCGACGGGCCCTACGCCGACGTCGTCGTGGCGCTGCCGACGCCGCGCCGCCGCCCGGATTCCCGATCGGCGGCGAAGGGAACCGCGTAGATTGGCCGTTCGTCCACCCGGGAGCGAGCGCCGCTCGTGGTCAGCTCGAACGCAAGGAGCACCGTGACCGACCAACAGCCTGCCCCCCTCCAGCCGCCCGCCACGGCCGCTGCCCTCACGCTCACCGCGCCGGCCCCGCCGCCGCCGGTCGCCGCGACGGCGGCCCCGCGGATGGCTCCCGCCGTCGAGGCGGCGGCGCTGCCCGGCCTCGACGCCAAGGTCGACAGCTACCTCGAGGCGCTGCTCGCGGCGGCCCCCCGCTCCCCGGAGTTCGCGGCCAAGGCCACCGACGTGCGCACCATGGGTGACGTCGACATCCGGCGGGCCGCCGAGACCTCCAACCGGCTGCTGAAGTCACCCGTCAAGGCGCTGCAGGAGGGCGGGCTGGCCGAGGGGTCCAAGGTCGGCTCGACGCTGCTCGAGCTGCGCCGCACCATCGAGGACCTCGACCCGAAGGAGGCGACCGGCGCCAAGAAGTTCCTCGGCATGGTCCCCTTCGGCGACAAGGTCACCGACTACTTCCGCAAGTACCAGTCGGCGCAGGGCCACCTCGACGGCATCCTGCACGCCCTGCGCGACGGGCAGGACGAGCTCGGCAAGGACAACGCGGCCCTCAACCTCGAGAAGCAGTACCTCTGGGACGCGATGGCCCGGCTCAACCAGTACGTCTACGTCGCCGAGCGGCTCGACGCCCGCCTCGCTTCCCGCATCTCCGAGCTCGAGGCGACCGACCCCGACAAGGCCAAGGCGCTGCGCGACGACGTGCTCTTCTACGTGCGCCAGAAGCACCAGGACCTGCTGACCCAGCTGGCCGTGTCGATCCAGAACTACCTCGCGATCGACATCGTCATCAAGAACAACCTCGAGCTGATCAAGGGCGTCGACCGCGCGTCGACCACCACGGTGTCGGCGCTGCGCACGGCGGTCATCGTGGCCCAGGCGCTGGGCAACCAGAAGCTCGTGCTCGACCAGATCACCGCCCTGAACACCACGACGAGCGGGATGATCGAGCGCACCAGCGAGATGCTCCGCGACAACTCGGTGCAGATCCAGCAGCAGGCGGCGTCGGCGACCATCGGCCTGCCCCAGCTGCAGGCGGCCTTCGAGAACATCTACGCGACGATGGACGCCATCGACACCTTCAAGGTGCAGGCCCTCGACACCATGGCTGCCACGATCGGCACCCTGGAGACCGAGGTCGGCAAGTCGCAGGCCTACCTCGAGCGCGTGCAGCGCCACGACGACCGGGTGGCCAGCGGGTCCCTCGACCTCGACGGCACCAGGGGTGCTGGGCACTGAGAACCCGCTCGGGCACACTGAGCACATGTCGGGTGGGTTCCTCGGCCGCCTCTTCGGCCGCGGCCAGAACGTCGAGCAGGGTGACCGGTTCGTCGTGCCCGCCGTGCCGACCAGTGCCGACCTGCTCGCGTCGCTCGACCGGGTCGAGTCGATGGTCGCCGCCGGGGCGGTTCCCGCGCCGGTCGCGTCGCGGGTACGCCGGGTCGACCAGGTCGTTCGTGACACCATCCCCCGGCTGCCCAGCCTCGGTGCCGGCAGCCCCCAGGCGTACTCGGTGATGGCGACCGCCACCGACTACCTGCCCGAGGCGGTGGGCGGCTACCTCAGGCTGCCCCGCCAGTTCGCCGACAACCGGCCGGTCGACCGCGGCAAGTCCTCGCTGATGGTGCTCATCGACCAGCTCGACCTGCTCGCGGCCACCATGGACAAGGTCTTCGACGCCGTCTGCCGGGCCGACGCCGACGCCCTCGTCGCCCACGGACGCTTCCTGTCCGAGAAGTTCGGGGCGGCCTCGACCGGCGGGGCCCTCGACATGGGGTCGGCGCCGGTGCCCCCGATGCCCGGCTCCCCGGCGTCGCAGCAGAGCAGCGAGGATGCCGGTGCGCTCGGTCGTCTGCAGCCCCCTGCCGGGCGGGACGCGTGATGAGCCCGCCGTCCAGCCCGCCGCGCACGGCCACCCTGGCCGAGGCCGTCTCCGCCGTGGCGAGCCTCGCCTCGACCGCCGGCGCCGACGCCGCGGTCGCCCGTGCCGAGGCGCTCGCGCTGGCCGCCGCCGTGGCCGAGTCCGCTCCGGGGGCCGCGGGCGACTGGGCGGCCGCCGTCGGCGGTGCCAGCACCCAGGACTTCTTCGACGCGGCGAGCCGCGGGCGCCGCTGGCGCGAGGCGCCGACCGCGACCCTGCGCTCGCTCGCGGACCAGGGGTCCCCGCACGCCACGGCGTACGCGCAGGCCCTGGCCGAGGTCACCTCGGCCGCCTGCGACCTCGGCGAGCCCACGATGCGCGTCGTCGGCAACGCCTCGGTCGCCGCAGCCGCCCAGCTCTCCGTCGTGCGGCCCGACCCGCTGGCTGGCCCGAATGCCGTCGCCGCGGCGCCGCGGGCCTTCGGCCCGACTGCCGAGGCGCCCACCGCACCGGGTGCCGCCGCCGCGGCGCCCGCTCCCGGGGGCGAGGCCGCACCGGCACCGGCGACGCCGTCACGCAGCCTCGACGACCTGCTGGCCGAGCTCGACGCCCTCATCGGCCTGCAGCGGGTCAAGCGCGAGGTCCACCGGCAGGTCGCCCTGCTGCGCGTCGAGAAGCTGCGGGTGGATGCCGGCCTGAAGAGCCCCACGATGACCCGTCACCTCGTGTTCACGGGGAACCCCGGCACGGGCAAGACCACGGTCGCGCGACTGGTGGGTGGCATCTACCAGGCGCTCGGGCTGCTGTCCGGCGGTCACCTGGTCGAGGTCGACCGCTCCGAGCTGGTCGCCGGCTACCTCGGCCAGACCGCGACCAAGACGGCGGAGGTCGTCGCGTCCGCCGCGGGCGGGGTGCTCTTCATCGACGAGGCCTACAGCCTCACGGCCGGCGGAGCCGGGGGCGACCAGTACGGCCAGGAGTCGGTCGACACCCTGGTCAAGGAGATGGAGGACCGCCGCGACGACCTCGTGGTCATCGTGGCCGGCTACCCGGCACCGATGGCGGCCTTCATCGCCGCGAACCCCGGTCTGGCGAGCCGGTTCCGCACCACCATCGAGTTCGAGGACTACACCGACGACGAGCTCGTCGCCATCCTGGGCAAGCTCGCCGAGGGCGCCGACTACGAGCTCGAGCCCGCCGCCGTCGAGCGGTTCCGCGAGGTGCTGGGCCGGGTGCCGCGGGACAGCTCGTTCGGCAACGGCCGGTACGCCCGCAACGCGCTCGAGGCGGCCATCGGCCACCACGCCTGGCGGCTGCGCGAGACGGCCAGCCCGACCCTCGAGCAGCTCCGCCTCCTCGTGGCTCGCGACTTCGACGAGGAACCGCTCGACGAGGGAGCGCAGGCCCCGGGGCCTGCGTCCCACTCAGGACCGGCACCGGCCGACCCTGGCACCGGTGACCCCACCCCTGACCCCGGAGGCACCTCATGACGACCCAGCCCCCGGTCACGGCCGCGCCCGCACCCCCACCCGGCCCTGCGCCCGCTGCGGCCCGCAGATCG
>DASSQL010000507.1:0-2687 GCA_035702525.1 Ornithinibacter sp.
CGCTGGTCGACGGACACCTGCTGCTGCTGCAGACCGAGACCGGGCTCTTCCAGTACAACGCCAGCGGTGACGGCCCGTTCGCCTACTGCGCGACCCCGTCGCCGAACTACTCCGTCGGCGGCTGAGCCCCCGGAACGTGAAGGACCGGGCCAACTCATACCTGGCCCGGTCAAGGACGATTCTGGGTGAGCCGACCGGCCGCCCCGGTGACCGACACGCGGCATCCGGGAGAAGGTCTGGTGAACCCGCGGGGGCGGGGGTCAGGAGTCGAGGTCGCGCGAGATGCCGGGCAGCAGGGTGTCACCGCGGCGAAGCGCGTCGAGCGCGTCGGGGTTCACGTCCTCGATGTGCCGCAGGCTCTTTCGCCGGTAGCGCACCAGCTGCACGATGCCGACCCCCCAGAAGACGAACTGCACCGACATCGCGATGCGGAAGTCGTCGAGGGTGTAGTCCTGCTGGCCCCCGGGGGCGAGCTTGTCGAGCACCACACCGATGAGCGCGATGGTGACCAGGGATGCCGTGAAGCCGCCGATGTTGACCACCCCGGTCGCGCGCCCGAGGCGGTCCGAGGGGTGGAAGGTGCGGGCCAGGTCGAACCCGACCATCGAGCCCGGGCCGCCCATCGCCGTGACGACGACGAGCAGGACGAGCAGCCAGAGCGGGGCCGGCCCGGGCCAGAGGAGGGTCACGGCCCACACGGTGACGATCGCGAGCACGATGCCGAGCACGAGCTGCGAGCGCCGGTAGGGCACGCGTGCGGTGAACGTGGCGACCAGCGGCCCGGCAGCCATCGCGGTCATCGTCATGATGATGAGCAGCCAGGAGGCCGCCTTCGGGGACAGTCCCTCACCGCTCACGAGGAAGGGGTAGCCCCAGAGCATGGTGAACACCGTGGCCCCGAACTGCGCCGTGAAGTGCACCCAGAGCCCGAGCTGGGTGCCGGGGTTTCCCCACACCTCACCGAGAGTGCGGGCCAGGGCGCGCACCTTGATCCGCTCGACCGCCTCGCCCCGATAGGGCGAGTCCTTGACGAGGAACAGCATGACCACGCCCAGCACGACCCCCACGCTCGCCGCCGTCGCGAACGACTTCGTCCAGCCCCACGTCGCCAGCGCGGCCGCCAGGGGGCCCGCTGCGACGATGGCGCCGACCTGGCCGACCATGCCGGTCAGCTGGGTCACGAACGGCGCCTGCTTGACCCGGAACCACACCGCGACCAGCCGCAGCAGCGAGGTGAAGATCATCGCGTCGCCGGCGCCCAGCAGGACGCGTGCGGCGATGCCGACGGGGAAGGACCCCGCGAACGCGAACCAGAACTGCCCCACCGTCATCAGGGTGAGCCCGGTGAACATCAGCCGCTTGGAGCCGAACCGGTCGATCAGCACCCCCACCGGGATCTGCATCGCGGCGTAGACGGTCAGCTGCACCACGGTGAACGTCGCGAGCTGGGCGGCGTTGATGTGGAACCGCTCGGCGGCGAGCAGCCCGGCGACGCCGAGCGAGGTGCGGTGGAAGACGGCCAGCACGTAGACCGACAGCCCGACCAGCCAGATGACCCACGCACGGCGTCGCCCGATGTTGTGCACCTGGCGCAGCACGGGACGGGTCACCGCCCGAGTCTAGGAGCCGGTGCGGATGCCGGGGCCCGCGCGTCAGCCCGCGGGCGCCGGCCGCTCGAGGCCGACGCAGTAGACCTCGTTGGCGGCGTCGAAGGTGGCCGGCGGGTAGTAGACGAAGGTGGCGCCCCAGCAGGTCGACCGCTCGTTGGGCGACTCCCGGAAGCTCTCGTGCCGGTCGATCCGGGTCGGGAACGCCACGACGGCCAGCGCGGCCAGCCCGCCGACCAGTGCGACCACGCCCCAGGTGGAGCGTCGGGCCACGGTGTACGTCGCCACGGTGACCAGCACCCCGGCCACGACGGCGACCGCGAGGCTCACGAGCAGCCCCACGACCGCGTGCTCCCCGAAGGGCCCCTCCAGGTTCACGAACACCCGGTTGGCCGCCAGGAACGCCACCAGCACGGCGACCGCACCCACTCCCAGGGCCAGGGCAGGCGACGACGACCTGCCCTCCTCGACTCCGTACGTCCCCACGTCACCCATGGTGGGTGCGACGAGCCGCGCGGCCCGGGCGTTCCCGTCAGGGGACGACGCGCTCCTCGGCCACCGAGTTGCCGCCGTCGACGACGAGCACCTGGCCGTTGACGTAGGCCGCGCCGGGGCTCGCGAGGAACACGACGGCGGCGGCGACCTCCTGCGCGGACCCCGACCGGCCGACCGGGGTGGTCAGCCCCTCGCGCGCCTCGGCCGGCGTCTGCGAGCCGGTCGCGATCCACCCCGGGGCCACCGCGTTCACCGTGAGGCCGTGCGACGCCTCGTCGACAGCGAGCGCCCTGGTCAGACCGACCAGCCCGGCCTTCGCTGCGGCATAGGCGACTTCGCCGCGCATCCCCATGGCGGCGCCGGTCACCGAGGTGACCATGACGACCCGACCGTGACCGCTCGCCCGCAGGTGCGGCAGCGCGGCCCGGGTCGTGAGGTAGGCGGTGTCGAGGTTGCGGGCCAGCGAGGCCGACCAGCGCTGCGGCGGGGTGCCCAGCAGGTCGCCCTCGAGGTAGTCGCCCCCGGCCGCGGTCGACACCATGCCGGCGTTGTTCACGAGCACGTCGACGCCCCCACCCAGCTCGA
>DASSQL010000508.1:0-7655 GCA_035702525.1 Ornithinibacter sp.
GGCCACAGCTGCGGCAGCAGCTCCATGACGTCGCTCGGGTACGGCAGGTAGAGCGGGGGCCCGCCGTAGCCCTCGGCGTGGAGGACACCGGCCTCGTGCGAACGCATCGGTCAGCCCTCACATCCGCTCGGGGGCACTGACCCCGAGGAGGTCGAGGCCGTTGGCGAGCACCTGGCGGGTGGCGTCGTTGAGCCACAGCCGGCTGCGGTGCAGGTCGGTGATCTCCTCGTCGACGCTGACCGGGCGCACCCGGCAGGTGTCGTACCACTTGTGGAAGCGCCCGGCGAGCTCCTCGAGGTAGCGCGCGACCCGGTGCGGCTCGAGCAGGTGGGCGGACTGGGCCACGACCCGCGGGAAGTCGCCCAGGATGGCGAGCAGCGCGGCCTCGGTGGGGTCGGTGAGCAGCGAGGCGTCGAAGCCGTCGGCGCGCAGCACGCCGTCCTCCCCGGCGAGCCGGGCGACGTTGGCGGTGCGCGCGTGGGCGTACTGCACGTAGAAGACCGGGTTGTCGTTGCTCTGCTTGCGCAGCTCCTCGCCGTCGAGCGAGAGCGGGCTGTCGGACGGGTAGCGCGCGAGGGAGTAGCGCACGGCATCCGAGCCGATGGAGTCGATCAGCTCGTCCATGTAGATGGCGTTGCCGAGCCGCTTGCCCATCCGCACACCGGCGATGTTGACCAGCTGGCCGATCTTGACCTCGATGTTGTGCTCGGGGTCGTCGCCGGCGGCGGCCGCGATGGCCTTGAGCCGGTTGATGTAGCCGTGGTGGTCGGCGCCGAGCAGGTAGACCTTCTCGTCGAACCCGCGGTCCTTCTTGCTCAGGTAGTAGGCGGCGTCGGCGGCGAAGTAGGTGGGGGAACCGTCGGCCCGCACGAGCACGCGGTCCTTGTCGTCGCCGAAGTCGGTGGTGCGCAGCCAGACCGCGCCGTCGGTGTCGAACACGTGGCCCTGCTCGCGCAGCCGGGCGACGGCCTGCTCGACGGCGTGCCCCTCGTGCAGGCTGCGCTCGGAGAACCAGACGTCGAAGTGCACGCCGAAGTTGTCGAGGGTGCGCCGGATGGCGGCCAGCTGGGCGACGTAGCCCAGGTCGCGGGCCACGGCCAGGCCCTCGGCGGGGTCGAGCTCGAGCAGGTCGGGGCGCTGGGCGAGCACCTCGGCCGCGCGGTCGGCGACGTAGGCGCCGGGGTAGCCGTCTTCCGGAGGCTCCTGGCCGGCGGCGCGGGCGAGCACCGAGGCGCCGAACTTGTCCATCTGCGCGCCGGCGTCGTTGATGTAGTACTCGGCGGTGACCGTGGCTCCGGCGGCCTGGAGCAGGCGGCGCATGGCGTCACCCAGCGCGGCCCAGCGGGTGTGGCCGATGTGCAGCGGGCCGGTGGGGTTGGCCGAGATGAACTCGAGGTTGACGATGCGACCCGCCTCGGCTTCGGAGTGCCCGTAGGCGGTGCCCGCCTCGACGATCGAGCGCGCCAGCTCGCCGGCGCTCGCGGCCTCGAGGCTGATGTTGAGGAAGCCGGGGCCCGCGACGTCGACGGCCTTGACCCCGGCCACGCCGGTGAGGTGCGTCGCGAGGGCGGTCGCCAGCTCGCGCGGCGGGATGCCGGCCCCCTTGGCGAGCTGCAGGGCGATGTTGGTCGACCAGTCCCCGTGGTCGCGGTTGCGCGGACGCTCGACCCTGACCTCCGCGGGCACGGTGACGTTCAGGTCACCGGCGTCGACGGCGGACTGGAGGGCGGCACGGATCGCGGCCGAAAGCTGTTCGGGGGTCACCCGGGCAATTCTATGGGCGGCCCTTGCCCGACCTTCCCGCCGCCGCGAGTCGTGAGACGGCGTCGACGAGCTCGTCGGGGTCGAACGGCTTGGAGATGAAGCCGTCGAACCCCGCCCCGCTCGCCTCCGGCGCGTTGTGCACGACGACCGAGCCGGTGACCAGCAGCACCGGCACCGGGTCGAGCCGGTGGTGCGAGCGGATCGCGGCGATGGCCCACCATCCGTCGTAGGGGGCCATCTCGGAGTCGAGCACGATGACGTCGGGTCGTTGGCGCTCCGGGTCGATCAGCCGGGCCATCGCCTCGTGCCCGTCAGCGGCCTCCTCGACGGCGAACCCGGCGAGCTCGAGGTTGATCTTCAGTAGCCGCCGGATGGGCTCGGTGTCGTCGCAGACGAGTACCAGCGGTGCGGGACCGCGGGCGCCGGTCCCGGATTGCATGGGTGCCAGCCTAGGCTGCTACCCTCGCGGGGCGCTGGAAACCACTCCGTGGATTCTGGCGCAGGCCGACCCAGGCCCCCGTAGCTCAGGGGATAGAGCACCGCCCTCCGGAGGCGGGAGCGTAGGTTCGAATCCTACCGGGGGCACCAGATCGAGGGCCCGGATCCAGGCAGCAGCGCTGCGGGTCCGGGCCTTTCCACGTCCACCGCCGCATGCCGCGCGCCGGGGGTCGCTGCGGGCCGGTGGGCGCTGCCGCTCACCTCTCTCCTGCCCCAACTTGCGAGGTCAGCGCCGTGTTCGGCCGAACCACGGTCAGCATCTTGAAACATGACGAACTCGGGTTTGCGCGGCGCAAATGGCTTGGCCTGTCGCTCGGGTGGTGGCGAGCCCACTCGCTGGGCGCCACCAGCCACACATGATCAGAATTGGGTCGTGCCCCGAGACCGCCGCGGTCGACCGTCGGGGTCGTAGAGCGTCCGGTACGCGGGGCGGGCCCACCGTCGGGTGCGGGCGGGCAGCGCGCTGGGCACGTGGCGGTGGATGCGGCTGCCGGGAGCGCCTTGCCGCGCGGTCCACAGTCGAATGGCGCCGCCGAGGTCGTTCATCGCCGGGTCGTCCCCCGGGAGACCGAGGTGCTCGGCCCACAACGACGTCCGCACCGAACGCGGCAGCAGCCCGTCGGGGTCTACCGCCGCGCAGGTGATCTCGGAGTCGTGGGTCCACGAGCGCCGGTTGAGGTTGTCCGAGCCGATCGTCATCCACTCGTCGTCCACCACGCACACCTTGGCGTGCACATAGATCGGGGTTCCTGCAGTGTTCTCGAGGTCGAACAGGGCGAACCGGTCGCCGCCCGCCTGGTGCAAGAGCTCCCAGGCGACTCGTTGCCCGTACCGCATCGGAGGTCCGCTGAGGCGGCCGTCCTTCTCCGGGTAGCGCGGCACCACGGCGACCACCTGAAGCCGTGGTTCACGCCGCAGGGCCCCGGCCAGGGCGTCGGCCACGACGTCGGACCAGAAGTACTGGTCCTCGATGTACACGAGGTGGCGGGCTCGCGCGAACGCGTGCGCATAGGCGCGTGCGATGGTGCGCTCACCCTGCGGGGCGAAGGGGTACGCGGGGCGCTTGGCCGGGTACGTGCGCAGTATCTGCACCAAGTGGTTGCCCGAGTCCGGGGGTGGGTCCCACCGCTGCGGCAGCGGTGTGGGGTGGCGCGGCATCCGGGCGGCGCGGTGTGCGGCCGCCCGGTAGGGGTTGCGGTGGTCAAGGGGAGTCGGGTCGTCCCACCGTTCGGCGAAGGTGTCCAGGACGTGGGCGACCGCC
Organism: Ornithinibacter sp.; assembly: GCA_035702525.1. Lineage (GTDB taxonomy): Bacteria > Actinomycetota > Actinomycetes > Actinomycetales > Dermatophilaceae > Fodinibacter. Next base: position 3,524 of record DASSQL010000508.1, read on the forward strand.
GGCCCGCGGATCTCCGCCATGGCGTCGTGCCAAGGGGGGTTCGATCCGTAGCGCTCGTCCAGCGGGGGCGCCTGAGGGTCACCGGCGTGGCGGGCGTCGTCGCGACGTCCGTGGCACAGGTCCACGCCACCGACGAACGCGACGTCCTCGTGCGGCCGGGCCCGGCGCCGCACGACGACGATCTTCTGATGGTGGGACCCGCCCCGCCGGACCCGCTCGTCCAGGAGCGCCTCGCCACCGGAGTCGTTGATGACAGTGCCGAGGTGGGTGTTCGCCCTGGCGTTGAGACCGCCCCCGTGGGAGCGCCACAGCAGCGCCCGGACCTCGACCCCGCGGCGTCCCGCGGATGCCAGCAGCTCCGCGATGGTCGGGCCGTCCCCTGAGAGCCGCTCGTCGGGGTCCCCGCGCCAGTCGGTGAGATAGATGCGGTCGCCGCGTTCGGTCGCGCCGACCACCTCAAGGAGCCGAGCGAAGTAGCTGGCACCGTGCACGTGGGGCACGACGAGGTTCCCAGCCGTCCACGGCCGCTCCGACGTGGGCAGGAACCAGTCGCTCACCGCATCAGCCTCTCAGCCGGCGTGGAGGTCGGTCCAGCCCACTCGAGGTCAGCAGGCCCGGCGGGGCAGCTGGTACCGAGTTGACTGAATCGCAGGCGCTTCTGCGGGGTAGGCGGAGGTACGTTGCGAGGTGGAACTCTTGAGGAGGTTGCGATGAGCGCGGCCACGACCTTGCACCCCTTGGTGGAGTCCGCGATCGGCCCCGGACTGCCGGTGCGCCTCGACTGCTGGGACGGCAGCTCCATCGGGCCGGCGGATGCGGACGTGGTCATCCGCTTCACGACCCGCCGCGCGCTGCGCAGGTTGGTGTGGGCGCCCAACGAGCTGGGTTTTGCCCGCGCGTACGTCTCGGGTGATGTCGAGATCGACGGGGACCTCCTCGACGGGTTGACCCGGCTGAACGCGTTCGCCGACCCCGAGCGCGGCCCGGGTGTCAGCGTGGGCGCCGACACCAAGGCCGCTGTCGCACGCGCGGTGGTTCGCCTGGGCGCGCTGGGTCCACCACCACGACCCCCCGCGGAGGAGATTCGGCTGTCCGGTCGGCGACACGCGAAGGCCCGCGATGCGAAGGCGGTGACTCACCACTACGACGTCGGAAACGACTTCTACGAGCTGGTGCTCGGTCCTTCGATGGTCTACTCCTGCGCCTACTTCGAGCGGGCGCCCTCGGACGGGTACACGCTCGAGGACGCGCAGCGCGCCAAGCTCGACCTCGTGGCCCGGAAGCTGGGGCTGAGCGCGGGGATGCGCCTGCTGGATGTGGGGTGTGGTTGGGGAGGGTTCGTCATCCATGCTGCCCGCGAGTACGGGGTCGACGCCGTGGGCGTCACCCTTTCCGCGGAGCAGGCAACCTACGCACGCGACTCCGTCGCGTCGCAGGGCCTGTCCGACCGGGTGCAGATCCGGGTACAGGACTACCGCGACGTCCACGACGGGCCGTACGACGCGATCGCAAGCATCGGCATGGCCGAGCACGTCGGCCTCTCGCAGCTGGGCGAGTACGCCGCTCAGCTCCACGACCTGATCTCACCGGGTGGCCGGCTGCTCAATCACGCAATCTCACGCCGGCCCGGCCCGCCCGGCGACCCCCGAGGCGACAAGACCTCGTTCATCGACCGCTACGTCTTCCCCGATGGCGAGCTCCAGCCGATGTCGACGATGGTCGAGACGCTCGAGTCCGCAGGGCTCGAGGTCAGGGACGTGGAGTCCTTGCGGGAGCACTACACCGACACGCTGCGCGCGTGGGTGCGCAACCTTGAACGCAACTGGGATCAGGCCGTGGCACTCTCCAGCGCCGGCCGGGCCCGGGTGTGGCGCCTCTACATGGCGGGCTCCGCGCTGGCCTTCCAGTCCAATCGCCTCGGCATCAACCAGATCCTGGCAGTCAAGCCGAGACCCGGCGGGTCCAGTGGGATACCCCGCTCCAGGGAAGAACTGCTACGCGGCCGTCAGGCGCGCACCTGAGCAGCTCACCGCGGGCAGGCCCACAAGACCAGTCAGATGGGGGGTCTTCGACTCGGGGGTGGCGGGTACGAAGCGCGGCGCCTGGTGGAACCTCCCGGTGACCGGAGCCGTCATGTCCACTGGCTGTCGGTGGGACCGTTCCGGATGAGTCATTTCGCCGCCAGCGTCTCAGCGTGTTTGACCACTTCAACAGCACCGCCGACCACTTTCGCACGAACGGTGGTGGGGGCCTGAAGCAGAGGCTCCAGCTCTGGAGCGGCGAGGTCAGTCTCCTCACCGCCAGGCCCGGGTTGGTTGGGCATCGTTGGTTCTCCACCCGCATCCAGCCCGCGCCGCAGTCCTCCAGAAGCCGCTGCGACCCGCCCACCGGTCAGACGCGACGGGGGCTGAACACCTCGGGGAGGACCTGCGTCGGCGAGTGCCCGGTCGCGGCAGAGCTGACAGGCTCATGCACGTCGAAGCTCCGCGCGGGATCCACACCAAACCTTCACACCGCGCCTCTACAGGCGCCTGTGGCCGGGGTGGAGAATCGAGGCATGAACTTCTTCGCCGAGCATCCTCGTGCCAGATGGGCCGCTCCGATTGTGGCGGTCGCGCTCACGGTGGGCGGGGTGGCGACGGCGCAGAGCAGCGCGGGCGGCCAGAGTGACCTGGCACCGCGCACGGCCCACGACCTGCTGGTCGACCTCCAGAAGGCGCGCCCGACCCCGCTCAGCGGGACGGTGGTGCAGACGATGGACCTCGGCCTCCCGGACCTGTCCGCCGGAGCTCTCCGCGGCGGCGGCGGGTCTGCCGGGAAGCTGAACCCGGTCTCGCTCCTGGCCGGGTCGCACAGCTGGCGCGTGTGGTTCGCCGACCCCACCCACGCCCGGCTGGCGCTCGTCGACGGCACCGACGAGTACGACGTGGTGCGCAACGGCTCCGACGTCTGGCAGTGGTCCAGCGCCGACGCATCCGTGGCCCACGCGAAGATTCCGGCTGGACCCGACAACCCGGGCGACGCCCGCCCGCCGGCCACCCCGGGAACCGGCGCTGCCGGCATCCCCGACCTGTCCAACCCGGATGCCGTCGCGACCTGGGCGCTGTCCCAGCTGGACCCGACCACGGCCGTCACCTCCACCAGGACCGACCGGGTGGCGAGGCGCTCGGCGTACGGGCTGGTGCTGACGCCTCGCACACCGGACACCCGGATCGGGTCGGTGCACCTCTCGCTCGACGCCGAGACTTCGCTCCCGCTCGCCGCCACGGTCTTCCCCCGCGGCTCCACCAAGCCCGCCGTGGACGTCCGCTTCACGACCCTCTCCCTCGCGCGGCCGGCACCGTCCATCTTCGAGTTCACCCCGCCGCCCGGTGCCACGGTGACCACCGAGGGCCGCGATGACGGTCCGGCGCCGAAGACCGAGCGCACGCCCGTCGCGCGGCCCCGCGTCGTCGGCAGCGGGTGGTCCTCCGTCGTCGTCGGCGAGCTGCCGGCCACGTCGACCGCCAGTACGTCCCGCGACGCCGCGTCCGACCCGATGGCGGTCCTGCGCAAGGTCCTGCCGAGGGCGTCCGGCGCCTGGGGCTCCGGCAACGTCCTCACGACGAGGCTGTTCTCGGTCGTCGTGACCGACGACGGCAGGTTCGCGGCCGGTGCCGTCGACCCGTCGGGCCTCTACGCCGCCCTCGCCCACTGACCCGCGTGACGAGTCCCGGGGATGCCGGTCCCGCGATCCGCACCTCCGGGCTCACCAAGCGCTTCGGCGACCAGGCCGCCGTGGCCGGCATCGACCTCGCCGTGCCCCGCGGCGCGGTGTACGGGTTCCTCGGCCCGAACGGGTCCGGAAAGACCACGACGATCAGGATGCTGCTCGGCCTCGTACGAGCCACCGCGGGCGAGATCGAGGTGCTGGGCGCGGCCGTCCCCGAGCGGGCCGACATCGTCCTGCCGCGCGTCGGTTCGCTCGTCGAGGGCCCCGGGTTCCACCCGCACCTCACCGGTGCCGCGAACCTGCGGCGGCTGGATGCCGTGGACCGCGCCGCCGACCACGCCACCACCTCCCAGCGGGTCGCAGGTGCGCTCGCCCGGGTCGGCCTGTCCTCCGCGGCGGACAAGCGATACCGCAAGTACT
>DASSQL010000509.1:0-8748 GCA_035702525.1 Ornithinibacter sp.
GATGACGGTGCTGCTCGAGCACGCCGTCGACATGTTCGGGGCGCAGCGCGCCGTCGTCGTGCGGCGGGCCACCGGGGCCCTGCCGGCCGACGTCGTGGCCGAGGTGGTCTCCGACACCGTCGCGGCACCGGACGACGAGCGCGGACCGGGCGGCACGGCATCCGGCGACTGGGAGCAGACCCGTGCCGCCGCCGACGACGAGCACGACCTCGTGCTGGTCGGGGTGCAGGTTCCGGCCGACCGGCAGCGGCTGCTCGCGGCCTTCGCCGCGCACGCCGGCGCGATCCTCCAGCGGCGCGCGCTGCAGCAGGCTGCCGGCGAGGCCGCGGCGCTGGCCCGCGACAGCTCGGCCCGCACGGCGCTGCTCTCGGCGGTCTCGCACGACCTGCGCACGCCCCTGGCCGGCATCAAGGCCGCGATCGGCAGCCTGCGCTCGTCGGAGGTGACCTTCTCGCCGGAGGACGAGGCCGAGCTCGAGGCGGCCATCGAGGACTCCGCCGACCGGCTCGACGCGCTCATCGGCAACCTGCTCGACATGTCGCGGCTGCAGGCGGGGGCACTGGTCGCCTCCCCGCGCCCGGTCGACCTCGGCGAGGTCGTGCCGGCCGCCGTCGCGGCGGTCACCGAGCCCGACCGGGTCGACTGGAGCCTGGACCCGGCGGCCCGCGTCGTCGTCGCCGACCCGGGCCTGCTCGACCGGGTGCTCGGCAACGTCGTCGAGAACGCGCTGCGCCACCAGCCGTCGCCCGGCCGGGTGCGGGTGTCGACGAGCGGGCTCGGCGGCCGCACCGAGATCCGAGTCTGCGACACCGGGCCGGGGGTGCCGGAGGAGGCCCGCGAGAGCATCTTCCTGCCCTTCCAGCGGCACGGCGACGCGCCCTCGGGTGACGGGGTCGGCCTCGGGCTGGCGGTCGCCCGCGGTCTCGCCGAGGCCATGGGTGGCGAGGTGTCGGCGGAGGAGACCCCCGGCGGAGGCCTGACGATGGTCATCGAGCTGCCCAGTGCCGAGGAGGCCCCCCATGGTTGAGCGCGTGCTCGTCGTCGACGACGACGAGACGATCCGCCGCACCCTGCGGATCAACCTGCGGGCCCGTGGCTACGAGGTCGAGGAGGTGGCCTCGGGGCGCGACGCGCTGTCGACCGTCGAGGACGCCCCACCCGACCTGGTGATCCTCGACCTCGGCCTGCCGGACGTCGACGGGGTCGAGGTGCTGCGCCGGCTGCGGCTCACCTCGCGGGTTCCCGTGGTCGTGCTGTCGGCGCGGCACCAGTCCGACGACAAGGTCGAGGCGCTCGACGAAGGGGCCGACGACTACGTCACCAAGCCGTTCGGGATGGACGAGCTGATGGCGCGGGTGCGCTCGGCGCTGCGGCGCGGGGGTGGCGACGGTGAGGTGCTCGGCGGCATCCCGCCCGTGGTGACCGACGCGTTCGCCATCGACTTCGGCACCCTCACCGCGACCCGCGACGGCGAGCCGGTGCACCTCACGCCCACCGAGTGGCGGCTGGTCGGTGAGCTTGCGAAGCACCGGGGCCGGGTGGTCACCCAGGCCGACCTGCTCAAGGCCGTGTGGGGGCCCGGCTACGGCCGGGAGTCGAACTACCTGCGGGTCTACGGCAACCAGCTGCGACGCAAGCTCGAGGGCGACCCCTCGCGGCCGCGGCACATCCTCACCGAGCCCGGCATCGGCTACCGCCTCGTGGAGTGACCCCGGACCTCGAGCGGGGTCCCCATTTGGCTGCCCCGGCGACCACCTCGGTACTCCCGACGCGGGGAAGCGGAGGATGCCGGTCGGCCCCGACCCCCCGACCTTCGACACCGCACCGGGCGCGCCGGCATACCCCCGCTGGTCTGCGGGTATGGGGCAGCATGTGACGCCCGACGCGAGGAGCACCCGTGCCCGACCCCACCGCCCGACCCGGCGGCGCTCGATGAGCGACCCGTTGGAGGAGCTGCTCGAGGAGCGCGCCGCCGAGGACCTCGGTGACGGCCCCAGCAGCGACATCGTGGCCGCCATCGAGGAGATGGTGGCGCACCCCGAGTTCCCGTGCCTCGGCGCCCGCTCGGTGTTCCGCCGTGACGCCGCCACGCTCGTCGTGCTCGACGACCTCGGCGACACCGGGCCCGACGGGTCGCTCGACACCCTCGGGGCGGCCCTGGCCCAGTACGCCGACGAGGTCGACCCCGAAGGCGACCTGGTGTCGTTCGTCGCCTGCTTCCGCGGGCCGGTGCCCGACGAGGAGCGCGACTTCGAGGCGTTGCTGTGGGGTGCCCTGCAGCACCTGCACGACAACGACGACGCCCCCTGGGCCGACGGGGTCGCGGCCGATCCCGAGAACCCGCACTTCGCGTTCAGCGTCGCCGGGACCGCGTTCTTCGTGGTCGGCCTGCACCCCAACGCGTCGCGCGTGGCCCGCCGTGCACCGCTGCCCACCCTCGTGTTCAACCTGCACGCGCAGTTCGAGCGCCTGCGCGGCGACGGCCGCTACCAGCGGCTGCGCGACACGATCCGCCGGCGCGACACCGACCTGCAGGGCTACCTCAACCCGATGGTCAGCGACCACGGCGAGGCCTCCGAGGCCCGGCAGTACGCGGGCCGCGCGGTGCCCGCCGACTGGACCCCGCCCTTCGAGCCCGACCCGGATGCCGTGTCGGCGGCGGAGCAGCGGTGAACCCCGCCCGCACCCGCTTCCCCCGTAGCGGCGAGCCCCCGGCGTACGGCGGGACGGCCGAGGCGCCCGCCGACGGCTGGGCCCGGATCGCCCCGCAGAGCGGGGTCGCCGTCGAGCTGGCCCCCGGCGACCGGCTGACCGTGCTCGACCCCTGCGGTGAGCAGGTCAGCGACCTCTACCTGGTCGCGGCCGGCGACGCGGCCGAGGTGTTCTCGTCGGGTCGCACCACCGACTTCGGCAACTCGGTCTACGTCTCGACCGGGTCGAGCCTGTGGTCGAACCGCAGCAGGGTGATGGCCGAGGTCGTCCACGACACCGTCGGGGTGCACGACCTCACCCTCACCCCGTGCAGCCAGGCGACCTTCGACCTGCTCTACCCCGAGTTCGACGGCGCCCCCCACCCCTCGTGCTTCGCCAACCTGTGCGGCGCGCTCGCGCCGTTCGGCGTCGACCCCGACCGGATCGGCACGACGCTCAACGTCTTCATGGACGTGTGGACCGACGACCGGGGAGAGCTGCACATCGACCCGCCCCCGACCCGGCCGGGCGACCGCTTCAGCATCGAGGCCAGGATGCCGGTGGTCGTCGGGGTGACCGCGTGCTCGGCCGAGAAGTCGAACAACGGGAACTGCACGCCCATCGACTGGCGCGTGGAGCCCGCCCCGGCCGGCTGAGCGGCCGGGCACCGCACCCAGCGTCCTCCGAGAAGGACGGCGCACACTGAGGTCATGTCCCCGCACCCGACCCGCCGCTGACGACGTGATCTCCTCCCTGCTCGAGCGCCTCCTCAACGTGCCGGCCCCCGTGGTGCTGCTCGTCGTCGGGTCGCTCGTGTTCGTCGAGGACGCGCTGTTCGTCGGCTTCGTCGTGCCCGGCGAGACGGTGGCGATCCTCGGCGGCGTCGCGGCCAGCCTCGGCCACGTGCCGCTCTGGGCGGTGCTCGCGGTGGTCATCAGCATGGCCGTCGTCGGCGACAGCGTCGGCTTCGAGGTGGGCCGCCGCTACGGCACCCGGGTGCTCGGCTGGAAGCCGCTGCGGCGCCACGCCGCGCGGCTCGACGACGCCCGCGACCTGCTGGCGCGCCGGGGCGGCTGGGCGGTGCTGCTCGGACGCTGGGTCGCGTTCTTCCGGGCGGTGATGCCGGCGCTCGCGGGCACCACCGAGATGCGCTACCGCACCTTCCTCACCTTCAACGCCATCGGCGGCATCCTCTGGGGCGGGGCGGTCGTGGTGGGCGGCTACCTCGCCGGCGCCTCCTACAAGGCCGTCGAGTCCTGGCTCGGCACCGGGGGCGCCGTGGTCGTGGGCGTCATCGTGGTCGTGGCCCTCGTCGTCTGGCGGGTGCGTCGCAGCCGCGCCGAGCGCGTCCTCGAGATCGGCCGCGCCGCGTCGGCCCGGCCGGCCCCCGGTGCGTCGTCCGAGTCGTCGGAGCCGACCCCGACCGCCGAGTCGGCCGTGGCGTCCCCGACCAACCGGGCGGACTGAGGGCCGCCGCTGTCGGTGCACGACGGCAGGATGAGGGGATGGACGTCACGCTCGCCGAGGTGGTCGCCGCCTCGCAGGCGGTCGCGGCCACCCGCTCGCGCACCGCGAAGACGCAGGCCCTGGCCGACCTGTTCGCGCGCTGCGAGCCGGCCGAGGTCGGCCTGGTGGTCTCCCACCTGTCCGGGGTGCTGCCGCAGCGCCGCCTCGGCGTCGGGTACCGCTCGCTCGGCTCGCTCCCCGAGCCCGCCGACCGACCCGGCCTCACCGTCGTCGAGGTCGACGCCGCGTTCACCCGGCTCGCGACCACCGCGGGGGCAGGCTCCACGGCATCCCGCAGGGCCGAGCTCGCCGGGCTGATGAGCCGCGCCACGGCCGACGAGCAGCGTTTCCTCGTCGACCTCATCACCGGCAACCTGCGCCAGGGCGCCCTCGACGGCGTCGTGCTCGCGGCCGTCGCCACGGCCTACGCCGTGCCCGATGCCGTCGTGCGTCGCGCCGCGATGCTCGCGGGCACCACGGCCGAGGTGGCCCGGCTGGCCGCCGCGGGCGGGGTCGAGGCCCTCGAGCAGGTGGGTCTCGTCGTGGGCCGGCCGGTGCGCCCGATGCTGGCCGCGTCGGCGAAGACCGCCGCCGAGGCGGTCGAGGCCGTCGGTGGCGGCGCCCTGATCGTCGACGGCAAGCTCGACGGCATCCGCATCCAGGTGCACCGCAGCGCGGGCGAGGTCACCGTCTACACGCGCAGCCTCGACGAGATCACCGAGCGGGTGCCCGAGGTCGTCGAGGCAGTCGCCGCGCTCCCCGGGGGCGACCTCGTGCTCGACGGCGAGGCGATCGTCATGCTCGACGACGGCCGGCCGGCACCGTTCCAGGTCACCGGGGCCCGCACCGCCAGCTCGGCCGACGTCGCCGGCCTGCGCGAGCGGGTGCCCCTCACGACCTTCCTGTTCGACCTGCTGCACCGCGACGGCGTCGACCTGATCGACGAGCCGGCCCGGGTGCGGCACGACGCCCTCGACGACCTCGCGCCGCACCTCGTGGTGCCGCGGCTGCTCACCGACGACCCGGTCGCCGCAGAGTCGTTCTTCGCCGACCTCGTCGCGGCCGGGCACGAGGGGGTCGTCGTCAAGGCCGCCGACAGCCCCTACGCCGCGGGCCGCCGCGGCAGCGGCTGGGTGAAGGTGAAGCCCACGCACACCCTCGACCTCGTCGTGCTCGCCGTCGAGTGGGGGTCGGGCCGACGTCAGGGCACGCTGTCGAACATCCACCTCGGTGCCCGCGACCCCGACACCGGCGGCTTCGTCATGATCGGCAAGACGTTCAAGGGCATGACCGACGAGATGCTGCGCTGGCAGACCGAGCGGTTCACCGAGCTCGCCGTCGACGGCACGCAGGGGTGGGTCGTCGAGGTACGCCCCGAACAGGTCGTCGAGATCGCCTTCGACGGCCTGCAGCACTCGAGGCGCTACCCCGGTGGCGTCGCCCTGCGGTTCGCCCGGGTGCTGCGCTACCGCGACGACAAGGCCGCCGACGAGGCCGACACCATCGCCACGGTGCAGGCCCTCGCCCCGGGGGCCTGACCTGCAGGGTTCGACGCGGCCCCGGTCCCGTTGACAGCGCGCGGCGGCGGCGGAAGGCTCGACGGACGGCCGCGAGCGACGCCCGCCGTGGCCGACCGCCACCCTGGGTGGCCTTGCGAGAGGCAGCGTCATGACCGTCGAGATCCCCCGGTTCCTCACCGACACCCAGGCCGACCTGGTGCGCGAGACCGAGCCGAAGCGCATGGAGAAGCTCGACGAGGACGCCCTGCTCCAGCTGCACACCCGGGTGCAGCGGGCCCGCTCGAAGTACGTCAAGCTCTACCGGCAGACCGGGGCGTCCCGCGTCGGGATGAAGGGCGCCCGCGGCCACGCCCGCCCCGGCAACGCCGCCAACGCCGCCAAGGCCGAGGTGTTCGAGCTCGCGCTGGCACGGGTCAGCAAGCGCGTCGAGGTCGTGGCCAACGCCGCCGCCGAGGAGCTCAAGGCCGAGCGGCTCGCGGCGGTCGCGGCGTCGCGCGGTTCCACCGGGCCCGGGTCGCAACCGGCCGGCGGTCGCTCCACGGCCACCGGCACGAGCACCCGCCGCCGAGCGACCAAGACCACCGGCAGCCTCAAGCGCGACGCGTCGACGAAGTCCAAGGGCGCCGCCCGACAGGCGAAGAAGGACTCACGCTGACCCCTGACTCGCGCTGACCGCTCGCGGAGGACTCCCGACGGCCCCGCGGCCCACGAGGCACTCGCATCCGGCTCAGGCGGAGCTGAACCCGATCGCCCGCACGTACCGCACGGTCGACTCGACGATGCCGATGGCCCCACCCACGAGGCCCACGCCGAGCAGCACGTGCGCGACCAGGTTCCACGGCGACCCGGCCGGGAAGTCGAACGGCCAGACCTGCCAGATCCGCAGCATCGCCAGCACGCCGGCGCAGGTCGTCGCCAGGTCGCCCAGGGCCTTGAGCCAGGTGGGGTCCCACATGACGTAGACGAGGTTGGCCACCAGGCCCGCGGTAATCGACAGGTTGACGACGCCGATCACCCGGTTCATGGCGTCGGTGAGGAACGGGACCGCCTGCCAGCCGGGGCTGCGGTTGAGGAGGTAGAGCAACAGCGCGTTGACCCCGACCGCCACGACGTAGCCCGCCCGGCGGGAGGCCGCACGCGGTCGGGCCCGGGTCCGGGTCGCCGACGGGTGGTGCGTGGGTGAGGTTGTCATGCCTGCTCCAGCGAGCCGGGTGGGACGACCGGCCACTGTGCGGCCGGCGCTCGGCTTCCGCCTCAATCCTCCCGGGTGCCGTGGCCGACGTCGACGATTGGAGATGGGCATCACGCCACCTCGCCGAGGAGCGGCGTGGCCCTGCTTGACTGGGCCCACGGCGCCGGGCCACGCGAGGCCGGCCGTCGACGATGCGGAGGACCACATGGCGTACGGCAGCGCAACCCCCGAGGGGCAGCGTCCCGCGGGGGTGGTCGAGCACTCGCGAGGCGTCTGGGCCTTCACCGCCGACGTCGACCTGCTCCGGCGGCTCGCGGCGAGCGGCTTCGACTGGGTCGCGCTCGACGCGCAGCACGGCCCGGTCGACCGGGCCGCCCTGCACGCGGCGGGGCGGGGCCTGGCGGATGCCGGGACGGCGCTCGTCGTGCGCGTGCCGGCCGTCGACCCGGTCTGGATCGGAGCCGCCCTGGATGCCGGTGCGACCGCCGTCGTCGTGCCGTCGGTGACCGGCCGGGCGGATGCCGGGCTCGCGGCTCGCGCGGCGCGCTACCCACCCGAGGGCGACCGCAGCTGGGGGCCGTTCGCACCGCTGTGGGGCGGCGTCGCCCCTGACCCGGCCGCGGCGAACGCCGCGGTGCGCTGCCTCGTCATGGTCGAGACGGTCGGTGCCCTGGCCGAAGTCGACCAGATCGCGGCGACCCCGGGCGTCGACGGCCTGTTCGTGGGCCCGCTCGACCTCGCCCTCGCCCTGGGCACCACGGTCGACGCGCTCCTCGACGACCGGTCGGAGGGCAGCCCCCTCGGCCGGGTGGTCGCCGCGGCGACGCGGCACGGCATCCTCGTGGCGGGGTTCGCCGGCACCCCGGTGAACGCGCGGCGGCTGCGGGCGCACGGCATCCACTGCCTTGCGGTGACCACCGATGTCGCCGTCGTCGCGGAAGGCGCCAGGGCGCTGCTCGCGGCCGACCACGACGGCTGAGCGCACTCGGCCGCCGGGGACTCACCCCGGCAGGGTGAGGCGGCCGAAGTCAGGTGCCCCCTAGAACGGGAGAGCGGCCGTACGGCCGTGCGCCGGCGACCTGCGGGCGCTCGACGAAGAAGGTGGGCCACGATGTCGCACGACGACACTTCACTGACGACTGACCTGAACCGGACGGGCGGTTTCACCGGGGGCGAGAACACCGGGGCCGTCGCCTTCGCAGGCGTGCTGCTGATCATGGTCGGGTTGTTCCACGCCCTCCAGGGGCTCGTCGCGCTGCTCGGCGACGACATCTACGCGCGGGGCGAGAACTACGTCTTCCACTTCAGCTTCACCACCTGGGGCTGGATCCACCTGTTGCTCGGCCTCCTGACCGCGGGCGCCGGCGCCGGGCTGTTCTTCGGCAAGACCTGGGCGCGCACCGTGGCGGTCATCGCCGCGGCCGTCAGCATGGTCGGCAGCTTCGCGTGGCTCCCGCACTACCCGATCTGGGGTGTGCTGATCATCGCCCTCGACGTGTTCGTGATGTGGGCGGCGATCGTGCACGGCCGGGCGCTCGTCGAGGAGTGACCCGCCCTACCTGACCCGCCTGATCGGGACGATGGCGGCTGCGCCGAGCAGGGGGGCAGCCCCCCTCTGGTGTGCAGGGTGAACCCTCGACGTCCGGGGCTCGTGTGACAGGAATCGGGGCCGTCGCGCCAAGTGGCGGCTCAGCCAGTCCGTGCGAGAGGCAGAACCATGAACCTGACCCGAACGAGCCGCCTGATCCCCGCCGCTGCCGTGGCCGCGATGGCCGCGCTGGCCCTGACCGCGAGCCCCGCCCTCGCCAGCGGGCACAGCATCCTGCGGGCCGACCTCGT
>DASSQL010000510.1:0-13760 GCA_035702525.1 Ornithinibacter sp.
AGCACTGCTGAGCGTCGCCGCAGCAGTGTCGAGGGCCGCGACGGTGGTTTCTCGGGGTGCCGGAAGCTGGGTGGTCGACCCTGCCGAGCGCGCGAGGGAGGCGGCCAGCAGCGCGCGGAACCGGCCTGGTCGCTGGCGAGCGCTAGCTCCGGCCGGAGCGGATGCCGTGCAGCCAGGCCCGGGCGGCGGTGAAGTCGGTGTCGCTGGTCAGCGGGGCGATGCTGGCGCGCTGCCGGTCGGCCCGGGGATAGGACCCGAGGAAGCGCACCTCCGCGCAGATCCGGCGCAGCCCCATCAGTGCCTCGCCGACCCGCTCGTCGAGCACGTGGCCCTCGAGGTCGATGGAGAAGCAGTACGACCCCATCGACTCCTTGGTCGGGCGCGACTCGAGCCGGGTCATGTTGATGCCGCGGGCGGCGAACTGCTCCAGCAAGGCGAGCAGGCCGCCGGCGTGGTCGTCGCGCTGGAAGAGCACGACCGTGGTCTTGTCGGCCCCGGTGGGCGCGGGCAGCTCGCCGGGGCGCGCGACGAGCACGAACCGGGTCACCGCGGCCTGCATGTCGCCGATGTCGTCGGCGAGCACCTCGAGCCCGTGCAGGCGCGCGGCCGCGGGGGCGCAGACGGCGGCGTCGTAGGACTGCCGGCCCTGCTCGAGCCCCTCGGCTGCGGCGGCGGTCGACAGCGTGGGCACGTACACGGCATCCGGGAGGTGGTCGCCCATCCAGCCGCGCACCTGCGCCCACGCGTGCGAGTGGGTGCCGACGGCGCGCACCACGTCGAGGGTGGTGCCGGCGCGGGCGGCCAGCACGAAGGTGACCGGCACGAGCACCTCACCGGTGACGACGAGCGGGTCACCGCTGGCGAGGGCGTCGAGCGTGGCGGAGACGCCGCCCTCGACGGAGTTCTCGATCGGCACCATGGCACCGTCGATCTCGCCGGCGCGCAGCGCGGTGAGCGCCCCGTCGACCGAGCCGAAGGCCGAGCGCTCCCCATCCGCGGAAGGGCCCCAGGCGTCGAGCGCCATCGAGGTGAAGGTCCCCTCGGGGCCGAGGTAGCCGAAGCGGGTCACGGGGTCTCCTTGCCGGTGCGGGCAGCGGCCAGGGCCTGCTGCTCCTCGGGGGTGAGGGTGGCGTCGGAGGTGCCCCCGACGACTCCCTTGGCGTAGGTGCGCGACTCACCGCGCGCGTGGATCGAGCTGAAGACCAGCCCGTCGCCGTGGTCGTCGATCACGGCGGCGCTGAAGCTCAGCCGGCCGCCCATGTCGCCGAAGGCGTCGTAGCGCACGACCGCCACGTGGCGCAGCGCCTGGCCGAGGTCGGCCCGCAGGGCCGCGAGGTCGGCGTCACCCGCCGGCCGGTGCTGCTCGAGCGCGGTGACCCGGCGCTGGGTGTCGGCGCTGCGGCGCAGCAGGACCACGATGCCGCCGACCACGAACGCGACGACGGCGAGGGGTACCGCGAGCAGCAGGGCCTCCCAGCCGTTGATCCCGAACATGGGCCTCAGGCTAGGCGTTGGCGCGCAGGGGCCGCCGACCATTCCACCCCGGCCCGCCACATAGGGTTGCCGCCGTGGGACTCGACTTCGCGACCGTGGCCGTGGTCTTCGGAACGATCTTCCTGGTCGAGCTGCCCGACAAGACCTTCATCGCGACCCTGGTGATGTCGACCCGCTGGCGCCCGCTGCTGGTGTGGATCGGCGTCGTGCTGGCCTTCTTCGTGCAGACCGCGGTGGCGGTGCTCGCCGGCGGCCTGATCTCGCGCCTGCCGCGCACGATCGTCGAGGTGGTGGCCTGCCTGATGTTCCTCATCGGCGGAATCCTGCTGCTGCGCGGCGCTGGCGAGGCCGACGCGGAGGAGGCCGAGACCGAGGCCGAGTTCGGGGCCAAGGCCGCCGCCGAGGTCGTCGGTTGGCGGGTCGTCACCCTGAGCTTCACGGTGCTCTTCCTCGCGGAGTGGGGTGACCTGTCGCAGATCCTCACCGCGTCGCTCGTCGTGCGCTACGACGACCCGGCGTCGGTGTTCGTCGGGGCGTTCGCGGCGCTCGCCGTCGTGAGCGGTCTCGCCGCCGCCCTCGGCCGCACCCTGCTCACGAGGATGAAGCTGTCGACCCTGCGCCGCGTCGGCGGCGGAGTCTGCCTGGTGCTCGCCGCCTACACCGCGCTGGAGATCGTCGGCGTGCTCTGAGCGCCGGTGCCGGGGCCGGCATCCTGCTCGGCGTCGGCACGCGGCCGGGTGACCCACCAGAGCAGCACGAGGGCAGCCAGCGCCCCGACGACGTCGGCGTTCTGCAGCACCCGCCCCGGCAGCTCGGGCCAGTCACGGTGGTTGAGCCAGGAGATGCCCCACCAGGGCAGCCGGCACAGGAAGAACGCGGTGACCCCGAGGCCGGCCCACAGCCGGCGGCGGTCGCGCAGCGGGTCGGCGCCGAGCAACGCGAAGATCACCACGACGACCCAGTGGAAGTGGTGGATCCACGCCACGGGTGACAGCAGGCAGGCCATCAGACCGACCGCGGCGACCTCGCCGATCGTGTCGCCGGCCAGGTACAGGCGCCGCGCCAGCCAGAACCCGAACACCCCGACCACGGCGACGCAGACCAGCCAGATGACGTTGCCGGCGGTCCCCTCGGGGCCGACCCGCAGCAGGAGGCCGCGGATCGACTGGTTGGAGGTTCCCCCGTTGGGGCCGAGCCGGGCGGGGTCCTGCAGCGCGCCACCCCAGAACGCGAACGACGCCTGCGGCAGCAGCACCCACGCCCCGAGGGTGACGGCCGCCGCGGCGCCGACCGCGGTCGCGGCCTCCTTCCAGCGCTTGGTGACCAGGAAGTGCACGACGAAGACGCCGGGGGTCAGCTTGACGGCCATGGCGAGGCCGACGAGCACCCCTCGCGGCACCCGGCGCACCAGCCCCGGGCGCGGCTCGCGCAGGTCCATCAGGCAGGCCAGCACGATGAACGCGTTGACCTGCCCGAACCGGATGCCGTCGCTCACCGGGTGCAGCCAGAGCATGGGGGCGACGAGCAGGGCGAGGGCGAGCGGCATCCAGGTGCCGGCCCGGTGGATCAGCCGGTAGCCGGCGTACCAGACGATGGCGGTGGTCGCGAGCACCTGCAGGCCGGTCCACAGCCAGCCCGCCGCGCCGAACGGCATCATCGCCAGCGGGATCGCGAGCAGGGCGGCGAACGGCGGGTAGGTGAACGGCAGCAGCTGCGGGGCCTCGGTGAGGGCGGCGTAGACCGGGCGGCCGGTGAGGATGGAGACGCCCGCCTCGCGGTAGACCTCGACGTCGACCTGCCACTGGTCGAGCGGCCAGAAGACCAGGTAGCGCAGCACGACCGGCACGGCCGCCAGCGCGATGAGGACCGCGGCGAGCAGCCACCGGTGGCGCGGCGTCGTGCGGTCGGCCGGGGTGGTCACGGCACCATTCTGGGGGGTCGGCGGGCCGGTGCGGCACCGGCGTCACGGACGCGCCATGCCACGAGATCCTTCGGGAAACCTGAAGGTTGGCTGATTCGGGTGCCGCGCCTACCGCCCCGTAACCTTGCCCCGTGCTGCGCAGAGCCCTCGCCGTGACGGTCGCCCTGGCGGCCGTGATCACGGGGCTCCTCGTCGGGTCGTCGACCTCGGCCAGCGGGGCCCAGGCGGACGAGCCCTCGGGCGCCGTCGTGCTCATCGGCACCGGCGGCATCGGCTGGTCCGACGTCGACGAGCAGGTCACCCCCAACCTCTGGCAGCTGCTGCGCGACGGGTCCTCGGCGGCCCTGTCGGTGCGCTCGGTCTACTCCAACACCTGCCCGATCGACGGGTGGCTCGGGGTGTCGGCCGGGGCCCGCGCCGCCGCGCCGCGCCCGGGCGACGCCCGCAACCCCGCGGACCGGCCCTGCCCGGCGGCACCCACCGTGACCAACGGTTCGGTGCTGCAGTGGCCGAGCTACCTGGAGGCCGCCGCCGCCGAGCGCTTCGACTCCCGGCTCGGCCTGCTCGGCGACACCGCGGCGGCCGGCCGGGTCTGCGTCAAGGCGGTGCAGCCGTTCGCGGCGGCCGGTGGGGCCCGCCGCGACGGGCGCATCGAGCAGTACTCGCCCTGGTCCGATGCCCAGCTGATGGTCGACCTCAACGGCTGCCCGGTCACCCTCGTCGACGTCGGGTCGTTGCGCGACCCCGACGACGTCGCCGACGGCGAGCCCACCGGGGCGTCGCGGCGGGCGCAGCTGACCGAGATCGACCGGCGGATCGGCCAGGTCATCGACGACGGCCCGAACGGCGCCGACTTCGTCGTGGCCTCGCTGTCGGATGCCGGCCGCAGCGAGCGGCTGCGGCTCGTCGTCGCGCGCGGCCCGCACTTCGGTCCCGGCGTGCTGGTGTCGCCCTCCACCAAGCAGAAGGGCCTGGCCCAGGCCCCGGACGTCACGGCGACCGTGCTGTCCGTCGTCGGCCTGCCGGTGCCCGATGCCGTGGCGGGCGCACCGCTGACCAGCGACCCCGCGCCGGACAACTCCGAGCGCCGGGCCCAGGCCCGGCTCACCTACCTGGCCGACTACGACGAGGCCAGCCACGACGTGCACGACCTGGTCGAGCCGTTCTTCACCGTGTTCGCCTACGGCCAGCTGCTCATCTACCTGCTCGTGCTGCTCGTCTACAAGGGGCGGCTGGGCTCCGAGCGGACCCGGGTGACCACCCTCTCGCGGGTGCGCGTGCTGTCGGTGGCCGCGGCATCCGTGCCCGTCTCGACGTTCCTGGCCAACCTGCTGCCGTGGTGGCGCTTCCCCGTCGACATGGTCTCGGTCGTCGCCGCGGTCGGGCTGTTCGTGGCGATCATCGCGACCGCCGCGCTCAAGGGGCCGTGGGGCAAGTGGGCGCTCGGGCCGATGGCGTTCGTGTCGGCCACGACGATGATCGTGCTCGCGGTCGACGTCATGACCGGGTCGCGCCTGCAGCTGTCGTCGCTGATGGGCCTGCAGCCGGTCGTCGGCGGTCGCTACTACGGCATGGGCAACCCGACCTTCGCGCTGTTCGCGACGGCCACCATCCTCCTGTGCACCGCGGTGTCGTCGATGCTCGTGCTCGCCGGTCGGCAGAAGGCGGCGGCGGTGGCGGTGGTTCTGATCGGCGGCTTCGCGGTCGTCATCGACGCGATGCCGTTCTGGGGTGCCGACGGCGGGGGCCCGCCGGCCCTCGTGCCCGGGCTGGCCTACCTCGTGCTCGCGGTGCTCGGGCTGAAGCTGACCTGGAAGCGCCTGCTGCTGCTGGTGGTCGGCGTGGTCGGGCTGTTCTTCGTCGTGGCCGGCGCCGACTGGCTGCGCGAGCCGTCGTCGCGCAGCCACCTGGGCCGCTTCGTGCAGGCGATCATCGACGGCAACGCCCTCGACATCGTCATCCGCAAGGGCCAGCAGAACATCGACATCCTGCTCGGCAACGCCCCGCTGACCCTGCTCGTACCGGCCGCGCTGCTCTTCGTGATCTACGTGCTCGCGCGGCCCACCTCGTGGGGGTCGCGGGCGATGCAGCGCTCGTACGACCAGGCACCCACGCTGCGCGCCGGGCTGATCGCGCTGCTCATCACGCTGACGATCGGGTTCCTGATCAACGACTCCGGGGTGGCGATCCCGGCCGTCGGGGCCACCCTCGCGGTGCCGCTCATCGTGTCGGTGTCGGTGTCTTACCTGCTCGACGAGGCACGAGCGGCCGCGCAGACCCGCTCCGCACGCCGGCGGCGATGACCACCACCCAGAGCACCAGCCCCACCCACGGCACGACGCCGCGGCGCACGCCGAGGGTGAGGTCCTCGACGGCCGGGGTCAGGCCGAGCACCCGGCCCGGCACGTAGGCGATGGACAGGGCGGCCAGGCGCACCAGGGCGACGAGGTCGACCAGGCCGGGCAGCACGGCCGGCAGGGCGCACCAGACCAGCAGGTCGTACCAAGGCAGCGAGTACGGCGCCGCGAGCGAGTAGGCCAGCGCCAGGCACGCGGTGACCCAGAGCGCGACGGAGGCGAACCCGGCTCCTCCCCGCGGGGCACCTTCGACCAATTGGTCGATCTCGTCCCAGCCTGCGGGGCGGCTGATCCGCAGGAGGCACCACGCGAGCAGCACGGCCAGCACCGCCGCCGCGAGGCTGATCAGGGTGCGGGTCGGCCCGTTCCCCCAGGTGTCACGCCCCCACTCGAGCAGCGGGCGCCACGGGGTCGCGAGCGAGACGGCCTGGCGCGACCGGAGCAGCTGGTCGTAGACGTGCGGCCCGGCCCACAGGTGCAGCGCGCCGCCCACGACGACGGCCCCCGCGGCCAGCGCGCCGACCAGCCGGGCCAGCACCGCCGAGCGGTGACCCACGACCCACCAGGCGGCGACCACCCCGACCGCCACGACGGCGTAGGTGAACTTCGTCGACCCGGCGAGGGCCACGAGGACCCCGCTCAGCGCGGCCCCGGTCCAGCCCGGCATCCGGGCAGCCACGACGACGGCGGCCAGCGCGAGGGCGGTGGCCACGACGTCGATGTGCGCCCCGAGCACGCCGATGCCCACCACGAGCGGGTTGAGGGTCCACAGCACGTCGACCCGGCCGTGCAGGTCGGGGTCGAGCACGGCCCGCAGCAGGGCCCGCACGGCGAGCCAGGACAGCACCACGAGCAGCTGCCACACCCACACACCTTCGCGCAGCGAGCTGCCCCCGACCCAGGCCGAGAGCCCGTGCAGGAGCGTGCCGAAGGGTCCGTAGACGCTCGGCTCGGTGGTCCACGGCGCCTCGACCCGGCTGGTGACGGGGTCGAGGCCGCCCGCCCAGCTGATCGGCGCGTCGACCCACGGGTTGCCGCCCATGACCAGGATGCGGCCGTAGGCGAGGTAGTTGACGTGGTCGGCCGAGCCGAACGGCGCCGCCAGCAGGGCCGCCAGGGCGAGGAGGCCGGGCGCGAGCCAGGTCCGCAGCGCCTCCACCCGACCGCGCAGGCCGAGGTACACCGCGAGCGCGCCGACGAGGTACGCCGTCCAGAGCACCGTGGTGACCGCCCCCGGCCCGAGCTCGAGCGGCAGGCGGGGCGCGAGCACCCACCCGGGTGGGGCGAGGTCGGGTTGGGCGGCGTTCGGGGCACTCAGGCCCACGAGGAGCAGCAGCCCCAGCGCCACACCGACGCAGAGCCGGTGGGCCCGGGTCAGCCCCGGTGCCACGGCCGCCAGCCGCGACGCACGAGCGCCAGCCAGACGTCGCGGTACTGCTCGGCCCGGTGCACCTGGCCACGCCAGTCGCGCCCGCTGACCCGGTGCTGCAGCTCGCACGGCACCTCGAGCACGGTGAGGCCGGCCCGCAGCACGTCGATGGTCAGGGCGGTCTCGACGCCCCAGCCGCGAGCGAGCGGGCTGGCCGCCTCGAAGGCGAGGGGGCTCACGCATCGCATACCCGAAAGGGGTTGCACCGCACGGAAACCGGTGAGGTGCTCGATGCCGCGCCGAGCCAGGCCGACGACCAGCCCGCGGCCACCCCCAGCGGTGATCTGGGCGGGCAGGGTCGCGATGGTCATGGCGGCCGTGCCGTCGAGCACCGCGGTGGTGAGCACCCCGAGGTTGGTCGCGGTCTCCTGCAGGTCGCCGTCGACGAAGAGCAGGGCCGCCGGCCACGCCGCGGTGGGGTCGGCGACGGCATCCGCGTGTTCCAGCTCGCGCACCCGGCGCACCCCGGTCTCGAGCGCCGCGGCCTTGCCGCGGTTGCGCTCGTGGCGCACCACGTCGGCACCGGCGGCCCGGGCGGCCTCGGCCGTGCCGTCGCTCGACCCGTCGTCGACGACGACCACGCGGCCCACCTGGGGCAGGGCCGCGACGGCGGCCACGGTCGCCGCGATGCGCTCCGCCTCGTCCTTGCACGGGACGACGGCGGCGACGCGCGCGGCGAGCGCGCTCATCAGCGGAGGGTGACCTGACGGCTCAGCAGGCCCGAGCGAGCACGGCGCTCGTCAGCGGTGAGCGAGGCGTCGGAGGCGAGGGCGGTGGCGTACCGCTCTCCCCAGGCGGCGAGCTCGCCCTCGTGGTCGGCGGCCTCGAGCTCGGGGTCGAGGTCCCACACCGGCACGAGCAGGCCACAGGCGCGGAAGGCTCCGAGCAGCCGGGTCTGCCCGCCCAGGGCGTCGTCGCCGGCGGCGTGGAGGCGCGCGAGCGCGTCGGTGGCGGTGTCCTCGTCGTCGGGCAGGACCAGCCGGATGTGGGCCCGCTCGCCGATGCGCACCCAGTAGGCCGACGGCAGGGCGGTCAGCGCGACGGTGGGCACGACGGTGGCGTTGGCGCGCTCGAGCGACTCGGCAGCATCTGCCTCGAGGTCCTGGTTCTCGACCCAGAAGTCGAAACCCTCGTGCACGGTGACCTCGAAGGCCTCGCCGTCGACGAGCACGTCCTGCAGGCGCGGGCTGTCGGCGGTGACCTGCGCCGTGGTCACGACCGGGTGGCCGGGCTCGGCGGCGAGCGCGGCGAGCAGCTGCCCGGCGAGGTCGCGCGACGCGTCGCCGCTGGCGTTGCCGCTCTGGGTGCCGATCAGCACGGTGCCGTCGGCGCGGTGCAGGCCGGGCCAGGCCAGCGGCAGCACGGTTGCGACGGTCACCTCGCTCGGGGCACCCTCGGGCACGTGCTCGGCGCGCACGGTGACCTGCGCCGTGGCGGCCGGGAGGATCTCGCGCAGCGCGACCCAGTCGGTCTCACCCGTCAGCCCCTCGAACGGACGGCGCTGGAACGGCGCCGGCCTGGCTCGGGACTGCCCGGATGCGGTGTCGGTGCCGCGCTGACGTCGAGATGCCTTGCCCATGCGTGCACCCTAACCGGGTGGGGTCAGGTGGCCCGGCGCCGGCTCGGCCCACCGAGGGTGGCCCACACGACGTTGCCGGTGCGGTCCTCGGTGACACCCCACTCGTGGGCGATCGAGCGGACGATCCGCAGCCCACGCCCGGAGGACAGCCACACGGTTCGCGGCGCCGGGCGGGGGACGCTCTCGCCGCCGCCGTCGGTGACCTCGACCTCGACGACGTCGCCGCGGATCTTCCAGCGCACCCGGATCGTGCCGTCCGACAACGGGCGGGCGTGCCGCACCGCGTTGGTCAGCAGCTCGGAGGCGACCATCTCGGCCTCGTCGACCAACTGTTCGGGCAGGTCGCGGGTCTGCAGGTCGTTGACCACCTCGCGGCGGACCTTGCCGACGGAGGCGGGCTCATGGGGGGCGCGCAGGGTGCAGATGATGCTGTCGACACCCGGGCCCGGGGTCTCGGTGACGACGAGGCCGGACTCACCGGTGCGGTGGCTGCCGCCCTCGCCCTGGTGGTCGTCGTCGTCGTGGTCGAAGTTCGCGGTCACGCGGCCAAACCTAGCCGGATCGGGCCACTTGGCGGAGGACGTGGCCCGGACGGTTGGTGATGATCACGTCGACGCCGAGCTCGAGGCAGCGGTCGACCTCCTCGTGGGTGTCGACGGTCCAGACGTAGACCTGGTGCCCGCGGCGCTGGAAGGCCTTGACCACCTTGGGCCGGCGCAGCATCCGCACGTCGAGCCCGACCGCGCCCACTCCCTTGGGCAGGATGCCGTCCCAGGTGAGCGCCGGCATCGTCGCGTCGATGAGGTAGACCAGCGGCAGCCTGGGCGCCAGCTTCTGGGCCCGCTGCAGCGCGCGGTTCGAGAACGACATCATCCGCACCTGCGGCCGGCCCGGCTGGTCGCCGTCGGCGAGGTCGAACGCCCGCAGCACCTGCACCAGTGTCTTCTCGACGTCGCTGCCGTGCCGGGTGGGGTGCTTGGTCTCGATGAGGGTGACGACCTCCTGCCGGGTGTCGACCAGGGTGTCGAGCAGGCGGCGCAGGGTCAGCAGGTGGCCGCGCTCGGGGTCGGACTCCGGTGACTCGGTGTCACCGGGCCGGGGGGCGAGCTTCCACGACGCCCAGTCGAACTCCTCGAGGGTGGCCAGCTCGAGCGAGGAGACGACCCCCGCGCCGTTGGAGGTGCGGTTGACCCGGCGGTCGTGCACGCACACCAGGTGGTGGTCGACGGTGAGCCGCACGTCGCACTCGACGCCGTCGGCGCCGTGCTGGAAGGCCCTGAGGTAGGCGCCCAGGGTGTGCTCGGGCTCCTCGTCGCTGGCGCCCCGGTGGGCGATGACGAGGGGGCGGCCCACCACGGAGGGCCCGGGCAGCCCCGTCGGCTTCTCGACGTCCACCCCTGAATACTCACACGCCGGGCCCCCCTACCGTTGGACCATCGTGAGCCTCCCGCCCTTCCAGCACCTCGTCGACGAGCACTGGCGCGACGTCGCCCGTCTCGCCCACGCCCTCGCGCCCGGCCACGGCGACGACGTCGCCCAGCAGGCGTGGACCCAGGCGCTCGCCGCCTACCCCCGGCTCACCCACGCGCGCAACCTGCGCTCGTGGCTGCTCACGATCACCCACCGGTGCGCGATGGACCACCACCGGGTGGCCCGACGCACCATCGCGCACGAGGACCCGTCCCTGTTGGCGCAGGCGCCGACGCTCCCCCCGCCCGAGGCGCCCGACGGCGACCTGTGGGCGCGGGTCGCGGCGCTGCCGCCCAGGCAGCGGGATGCCGTCGTGCTCCGTTTCGTCGGCGACCTCGACCACCGCGCGGTCGCGGCCGCGCTCGGCACCTCGCCGGGCATGAGCCGCCGCCTCGTCAGCGACGCGATCGCCACCCTCCGCCTGGACCAGCCGAACCTCGAGGACCTGCCATGACCAACCCGTTCACCACCTTCGACCCGCCCCTGTCCGGGCCGCCGGCGCTCGCCCCCACCGACGTCTCGTACGCGCTCGAGGACACCGAGGTGGGGCGGCTGCTCCTCGCGGTGCGTGACGACGGCGCGGTCGTGACGTGCGCCTACGCGCCGGACACGGCATCCGAGGACCGTTGGCTCACCCGCATCGCGGCGGGCGTGAGCCCGCGGGTGCTGCGTCACCCCGGGCCGACGGATGACGTGCGGCGGGCGTTGGCCGCCTACCTCGCCGGAGCGACCCGGTCGGTGGACGTGCGGCCCGACCTGGTTCTGGCCTCGGCCTTCCAGCGCGAGGTGCTGAGCGGGCTCGCGGCCCGGGTCGGGTACGGCGAGCGCACGACGTACGCCGTGCTGGCCTCGGCCGTGGAGCACCCCGGGGCGGCGCGGGCCGTCGGTACCGCGCTCGGTGCGAACCCGCTGTGCATCGTGCTGCCCTGCCACCGGGTGCTGCCCGCGGCGGGCGGGGTCGGCGGGTACGCCGGTGGGCCGGCCGCCAAGGAGCACCTGCTGGCGCTCGAGGCGGCGCACGCGGCCTGAGCCGCCCGGTCGGCCGATGCCCGGTGGCGGGTGCCGGTGGGATCATCGGACGGTGACACCGCGCCGGGGACGAGCGGCACGTCGAGCCATCGTGGGACTCGTCGCGGTGGCGGCCACCGCCCTGGCGCTGGCCTGGCCCGCGCAGGCGACGGTGACCGTGGCGTCCACGGTGATGACGTGGAACGTGGCCGGTTGGGCCATGCACCGGGGCTCCACGACCGACGCCCTGGTGCCCACCATCAGCAGCGCGGTGCAGCGCAGCGGGGCGAACCTGGTGGCGCTCAACGAGGTCTGCGAGGGCCAGTACCGCGCGGTGCTGGCGAGCCTGCGAGCCGCGGGCTGGCCGCAGGACCCCACCGACTTCGCGCGGTTCGAGCCGCACGGCCCCACGGACTGCGGTGGTCAGGCCTTCGGGTTGGCCATCTTCAGCGCAGCGCCGCTGGGGACCGCGAACCGGTACGTGCTCCCCTCGGACGGCAGCCCCGAGGGGCGCCGACTCCTGTGCGCTCCCGTGGCGTCGCGCCCGCACCTGCGCTTCTGCACGACCCACATCACGCCGGAGACCACCGTCATCGACGGCCGGCCGGTCAACCAGACCCAGCTGGACGAGGTACTTCGCCGGCTGGAGTCGTTCAACGCCGCCGGCGACACCGTCCTGGTCGCGGGCGACCTCAACGCGCAGCCGCACGACGGACGTCTGAACACCTGGTACTCGTCGGCCGTCGCCACGGCCCACAACGCCGCCAACACCGGTGACTACCGAGAGCTCGACGACACCGATCCCCGCTGCCCCGGGTACGGCGAGACGACGACCCCCGGCACCGGTGGGGGGCGGTGCGGCCAGTCGGCGAAGATCGACCTGGTCTTCGTGCGTGCCAACCGCATCGTGGGCCCCTACTCGGCCGACTCCCTGCCCATCCCGTCGTGCGGCGCCGCTCCCTGCTCCGACCACCGGGCCCTGGTGGGCACCGTGCGGGTGTCCGTGGGCTGAGGTCGACCTGCACCTAGGGTGGGCACCCCGTCCGGCCCCCGAAGGAGCGACCTGTCATGGACATGCGCCTCGAGCTCGTGCCGCTCCCGTCGAGCGACGTCGACCGCAGCAAGGAGTTCTACGTCGACCGGGTCGGCTTCGGCCTCGACCACGACGTCTCGCCGGGCAACGGGATGCGCATCGTGCAGCTGACCCCACCGGGGTCCGCGTGCTCGGTCGTCGTCGGGGTCGGCATCGGGGATCCCCAGGCCGCGCCGGTGAAGGGCCTGCACCTGGTGGTCGACGACGTCGAGGCGGCCCGCGCCGAGCTGCGCGGACGCGGCGTCGAGGTCTCGGGGGTCGACGACATGGGCGGCGTGAAGTACGCGTACTTCGCTGACCCGGACGGGAACTCGTGGGCGCTGCAGGAGATCCCGGCGTCGATGCGCCCCTGACCGCCTAGAAGACGGCGCCCACGAGCTCGAGCTCGAGCTCGAGCTCGAGTTGGTGGGCGCCGGCACGGCCGGGTTCGGGTCGCTACTCCCTACTCGGGTCGCTCCTCCGGTGGTGCGCTGCTGCAACGACGCCAGTGCGGAGCAGGGGCACGCATCGGGAGCATCGACCCGAGCCGAGCACGGCACCCGACTCCAGGGGCGCGGCGGCGCGCGACGCGGGACGGCCTGCCCAGGTCCTCGTCGGGGACTCGACACTGCTGAACCCCAACGCAGCACTGTCGAGTCACCGGCGCACTCCTGTTCGGGGTCGCGCCGACGGTGGCCCACCGGTCCGTCGGGTGCGTCTCGCCGGTGCTCGACGTCAGCGGTAGAAGCCGTACCGGGCCAAGGGGTGCAGCAGCTCGCGCTCCTCGTAGGCGAGGTGCGAGAGCAGCGTGTCGGTGAGCAGGTCGACCACGTGCTGCAGCCGCTCCAGGGCCCCCGGCTCGTCCGACACCAGCGCCACGAGCGACCGGTCGACGTCGTCGAGCACGTCGTGGATCACCTCGTGCTCCTCCTCGAGCCGGTCGATGACGGGAACCGCGTCGGGGTCGCTCGAGCGCAGGTGCGGGAAGATGCCGGTGTCCTCGAGGCCGTGGTGCCCGGTGACCACCCGGCAGTACGACTCGCAGTAGGCGCCGAGCGTCCAGTTGTTCTGGCGCATCGTCATCGCGTTCACGGCCGAGCGCGCCGACCCCACCGCGAGGTGCCCCTGCACCACCTGCTCGACGACGTCGCGCACCTGGGTCAGCTCGGCCCGCAGGTGGTCGTGCACCTCCTTGAGGTGGCGCGGCACAGCGAGCTGGGCCGGCCCGTAACCCGCCTGCTCCGCCGGGTCGGGCCGCACCGGGTAGGTCGGCCGGCTCGCCTCGTCCCACGGCAGGATGCCGGTGAGCCGGCTGCCGTCGTCGGGCGTCGGTACCACGACCACCCCCGGTTGACCGGATCGGGTTGCAGGAGAATCAGTTCCCCGCGACGCGGACTCCGCGCGACCGGGTGCCGGCGCCCCGGCCTCCG
>DASSQL010000511.1:0-4411 GCA_035702525.1 Ornithinibacter sp.
AGCGCTTCGGCGGCCAGGCCGTCAACGCCGGCGAGATCCTCGTCCGCCAGCGCGGCACGCACTTCCACCCCGGCGACGGCGTCGGCCGTGGCGGCGACGACACGCTGTTCGCGCTCGTCGCGGGTGCGGTGAAGTTCGGCACCAAGCGCGGCCGCAAGACCGTCAACATCATCCCGGCGGGCACCGCTGCCGCGGAGTGACTCCGGCGCCGGTGCTCGTCACCGGCCGCATGACCACGTCGTTGAGGGGCGGGCCGCAACACGGCCCGCCCCTCACGGCATCCCAGAAGACTGTTCGAGCAGGGCCCTAAGGAGCGAGAAGCATGACGACCTTCGTCGACCGCGTCGTGCTGCACGTCGCCGCCGGGAACGGTGGCCACGGCGTGGCCTCGGTCAAGCGTGAGAAGTTCAAGCCGCTCGGCGGCCCCGACGGCGGCAACGGCGGCAAGGGCGGCTCGGTCATCCTCGCGGTCGACCCGCAGTCGACCACCCTGCTCGACTACCACCACACCCCGCACCGCAAGGCGACCAACGGCAAGCCCGGCGGTGGCGACGAGCGCAACGGCGCCGACGGCGGCGACCTCGTCCTGCCCGTGCCCGAGGGCACCGTGGTCAAGGATGGCAACGGCACGGTGCTCGCCGACCTGATGGGCCACGACGCGACCTTCGTCGTCGCGCGCGGCGGCCGCGGCGGCCTGGGCAACAAGGCGCTGGCCTCGCCCCGGCGCAAGGCCCCCGGCTTCGCCCTGCTCGGCGAGCCCGGCGAGTCGATCGACATCGTGCTCGAGCTCAAGTCGCTCGCCGACGTCGCGCTGATCGGCTTCCCGAGCGCCGGCAAGTCGTCGCTGGTCTCGGTGATGTCGGCCGCCCGCCCCAAGATCGCCGACTACCCGTTCACCACCCTGGTGCCCAACCTGGGGGTCGTCACCGCCGGGTCGCAGCGGTTCACCATGGCCGACGTGCCGGGGCTCATCCCGGGCGCCAGCGAGGGCAAGGGCCTGGGCCTGGAGTTCCTGCGCCACGTCGAGCGCTGCTCGGTGCTCGTGCACGTCGTCGACTGCGCGACCCTCGAGCCCGGCCGTGACCCGATGACCGACCTCGAGGTGATCGAGGCCGAGCTGGCCGCGTACGTCATCGACGACACGCTCGGCGGCCGGCCGCTGTCGGAGCGCACCCGGATCATCGTGCTCAACAAGTCCGACGTGCCCGACGCCCTCGACCTCGCCGAGATGGTGCGGCCGCTGCTCGAGGAGAAGGGCCTGGAGGTGCACATCGTCTCGGCGGTCGCGCACACCGGGCTCAAGGAGCTCACCTTCGCGCTGGCCCGCCACGTGCTCGCGGCCCGGGCCGAGATCGAGTCGCGGGTCATGGAACGGCCGCGGGTCGTCATCCGGCCGGTCGCCGTCGACGACGCCGGGTTCCTCGTGCGCCGCGAGAACACCCCCGACGGCGAGGTCTTCCGGGTGCTGGGCGAGCGGCCGCGACGCTGGATCAACCAGACCGACTTCTCCAACGACGAGGCCGTGGGCTACCTCGCCGACCGGCTCAGCCGGCTCGGCGTCGAGGAGGCGCTGCTCAAGGCCGGCGCCGTCTCGGGCTCCACGGTGCTGATCGGGCCCGAGGACAACGCGGTCGTCTTCGACTGGGAGCCGACCATGTCGGCCGGCGCCGAGCTGCTCGGCGGCCCGCGCGGTAGCGACGTGCGGCTCGAGGCCGAGGGTGGCCGCAAGACCCGCGACGAGCGGCGCGCGCACTTCCACGCCCGCAAGGACGCCCAGACCGCGGCTCGTACCGAGCTGGCGCAGGAGCGCGACGCCGGGCACTGGTCCTCCGTGGCCGACGAGGACTGAGCCGGATGCCGGTCACCGCGCAGGGCCTGCGGCGCACCGTGGGCGAGGGTCACCGTCTCGTCGTGAAGGTGGGGTCGTCGTCGCTGACCAGCGCCGACGGGGGTCACCTCGACCTGGGCGCGCTCGGCGAGCTCGTCGATGTGCTGGCGGCGCGCCGGGCCGCCGGGCACCAGGTGGTGCTCGTGTCGTCGGGTGCGATCGCGGCGGGCATCGGGCCGCTGGGGCTGCCCCGCCGGCCGTCCGACCTGGCCACCCAGCAGGCTGCGGCGTCGGTGGGGCAGGGGGCGCTGGTCGCGGCCTACCAGGCGGCGTTCTCGGCGCACGGGCTGACCGTCGGGCAGGTGCTGCTCACCGCCGACGACGTCACCCGGCGCACGCACTACACCAACGCCCGGCGCACCCTGGAACGGCTGCTCGAGCTCGGCATCGTGCCGATCGTCAACGAGAACGACACCGTGGCCACCCACGAGATCCGGTTCGGCGACAACGACCGGTTGGCCGCCCTGGTGTGCGACCTCGTGGCCGCCGACGGGTTGGTGCTGCTCACCGACGTCGACGCCCTCTACGACGGGCCGCCCTCGCGGGCCGGGTCCCGGCGGGTGCCGCTCGTCGCGACGACCGAGGACCTCGACGCCGTGACGATCGGAGGCACCGGGTCGGCGGTCGGCAGCGGTGGCATGGTGACCAAGGTTGAGGCGGCCGGCATCGCCGGTGCGGCCGGCATCCCGACGCTGTTGACGCGCCTGGCCGACGTCACGGCCGCGCTCGACGGGGCGGACCTCGGCACGCTGTTCGCGCCGGCGGCCGCGACCCGGGCCTCGCGCAAGCGCTGGCTGGCGCACGCGACGACCGCGCGCGGGCGGTTGGTGCTCGACGACGGGGCCGTCGCGGCGGTGACCGTGCGGCGCAAGTCGCTGCTGCCGGCCGGCATCACCGGGGTCGAGGGCGCCTTCGCCGCCGGTGACCCCGTCGACGTGTGCACGCCGGACGGCTCGGTGATCGCGCGCGGGCTGGTCAACTACGCGTCGGCGGAGCTGCCGCAGCTGCTCGGTCGCTCGACGCGAGACCTGGCGCGTGAGCTCGGCCCGGCCTACGAGCGCGAGGTCATCCACCGCGACGACCTCGTCGTGCTCTGAGGGGCAGGCCTCGGCCCACCCCGCTCAGCGCAGCTGCTGCACCTCGAACTGCAGGCGCGGGTGGGCGATCGCGTCCTGGCTCTGCACGAGCTGCAGCTCGCGGCGCCCGGACTCGTGGGTGGTCGTGAGGAGGTCGAACACGCTCGAGACGGTGCGCCCCAGTGCCACACCGGCATCCCCGGTCTGCAGCAGGTGCGCGGTGAACAGGGCGGCGGTGACGTCACCGGAGCCGTTGGCCTTCATCGGCAGCTGGGGGGTCTGCACGATCCACGCGCCGTCGCCGTGCACGGCGAGCATCTCGATGGTGCCCTCGGGGCGGTCGGGGCGCAGCACGCTGGTGACGAGCACGGTGCCCGGGCCCAAGGCGCGGGCCCGCTCGACGGAGTCGAGGGTGGAGTCGAGGTCGCCCGGGTCGGTCTCGGTGAGGAAGCCGAGCTCGAACTGGTTGGGGGTGATCAGGTCGGCCTGCGGGACGACGCGCTCGCGCAGCAGCACCGGGATGGCCGGGTGCACGAAGCAGCCGGAGGCCGCGTTGCCCATGACCGGGTCGCAGGCGTAGATGGCGGCGGGGTTGGCGGCCTTGGTGCGGGCGACCGCGTCGAGGATGACCTCGCCGATCTGCTCGCCGCCCTGGTATCCGGACAGGACCGCGTCGACCTCGGGGAGGGCGCCGCGCTCCTCGATGCCGGTGACGACCTCGCGGACGTCGTCGGGGGGCATGAGCGGGCCGCGCCAGGCGCCGTAGCCGGTGTGGTTGGAGAAGTGCACGGTGTTCACCGGCCACACCTCGACGCCGAGCCGCTGGAGCGGGAAGACGGCGGCGGAGTTGCCGACGTGGCCGTAGGCCACCGAGGACTGGATGGACAGGATCGTCGTCACCGGCCCATCCTCGCACCCGCGCGCCGGCGTCCGAAGGTGGGTGGGCGCGGCGCGGAGCACCGCCTGGCGGCCCCGAGAAGTCTCTTGCGCGCCTTATTGGATGCAACCCCCCAGCGAGCAACCTTGAAAGTTGCGTCCCCCTGGCGAGCAGACCGGTCAGGTGCGCGCCTGTGGTCGATCAACCGGCACCCATGCTCATCGTGGGCGAGCAACTTTCAAAGTTGCTCGCTGGTGGGGCGCATCCAATAGGGCGGGGAACACTTCTCTGCAGGCCCGCGTGCGGGCTCCGGTCGGTTGCCCGAGCCGTGGGCCGCTCGGCGCGCCCCCGCGCCACCCGGCATACCCTTGGAGGCATGGCTGACCGCACCTCCGGCATCGACCCGGCCGACGTCGAGCGGGTCCGCGAGCTCGCCGAGGCCGCTCGCACCGCCTCACGACGACTCGCCCTGATGTCGCGCGCCGAGAAGGATGCCGCGCTGCGCACCCTCGCCGACGACCTCGAGGCCGCGACCGACGAGGTCGTCGCCGCCAACGAGCGCGACCTCGC
>DASSQL010000512.1:0-2190 GCA_035702525.1 Ornithinibacter sp.
TCAACCTCAGCTCGATGGGCGGGCGGATGACCTTCCCGCTCGGGGGCTACTACCACGCGACGAAGTACGCCGTGGAGGCGCTGAGCGACGCCCTCCGCGTCGAGGTCAAGCCGTTCGGGGTGCAGGTCGTCGTCATCGAGCCGGGGGTCACCCGCAGCGGGTTCGAGGAGACGATCAGCGGGTCCGACGCGCTCGCCTCGCACGACGGCTCCCCCTACGCCGCGATGCGCACGTCGGTCGCCGAGAGCAACAGCGCCGCCTACGCCAACCCGCGGCTGTCGGCATCCGCCGAGAGCGTGGCGCAGGCCCTCGTCAAGGCCATCGAGGCGGACCGTCCCCGCACCCGCTACCTGCTCACCCCGGCCGCCCGAGCCATGGTGACCGCCCGGGCCGTGGGCGGCGACCGGGTGTGGGACGGCCTCGTGAAGCGCCAGTTCAGCCTCTGATGGTCGCGCTGCTCGAGCCGCTCGAGGCCCCGGTCCACCCGATCGAGGCCCTGCGCCGGGTCGCGTTCCTGCTCGAGCGCACCCGCGCCGGCACCTACCGGGTCGAGGCCTTCCGCAACGCGGTCAAGACGCTCAAGCCGCTCGACGAGGCCGAGCTGCGCGAGCGTGCCGAGGCCGGCACCCTCCAGGACATCCCCGGCATCGGGAAGTCGACGAGCGGGGTCATCGCCGAGGCCCTGGCCGGTGATCTGCCCGCGTATCTCGGCTCGCTGCAGGAGAAGTCGGGCGGCCCGCTCGTCGACGGCGGTGAGCAGACGTACGCGGCGCTGCGTGGCGACTGCCACCTGCACTCCGACTGGAGCGACGGCGGCAGCCCCATCGACGAGATGGTGCTGACCGGCATCGAGCTCGGCCACGAGTGGCTGGTGCTCACCGACCACAGCCCCCAGCTGCGGGTGGCCAACGGCCTGACCGTGGAGCGGCTGACCCAGCAGATCGGCATCGTCGAGGCCATCGACCGCTCTCTCGGGGGGTCGTTCCGCCTGCTCAAGGGCATCGAGGTCGACATCCTCGACGACGGCGGCCTCGACCAGACCGACGCCATGCTCGCCCGCCTCGACCTCGTCACGGCATCCGTGCACAGCAAGCTGCGGATGAACGGCGGGCCGATGACGACCCGGATGGTCAACGCCGTCAGCAACCCCCGGGTCAACGTGCTGGGCCACTGCACCGGCCGGCTGGTCGAGGGGTCGCGCGGCACCCGGCCGCAGTCCGACTTCGACGCCCGGGCCGTGTTCGAGGCGTGCGCCGAGCACGACACCGCGGTCGAGATCAACAGCCGCCCCGAGCGCTGCGACCCGCCCGACGAGCTCGTGCTCCTGGCGCTCGAGATCGGCTGCTTGTTCGCGGTCGACTCCGACGCGCACGCGCCCGGGCAGCTCGACATGAAGGCCTACGGCTGCGAGCGCGCAGAGCGGCTGGGCGTGCCCGCGGAACGCATCGTCACCACCTGGGACGCCGACCGGCTCCTCGGCTGGGCGAACCCGGGGCGCTGAGCGGCACTACCGCCCGTCGAGGGGTCGAGACCTGCCCGGGATGCGCGCTCTGCCCGCGCCTGTCCTGACCCCTCGATCGCGGCCCGTGCGCGGGTTCTGAGCCACCCGGGGATTCAGGCGGTGCGGCGGCCGCGGCCGTCGAGGTCGGCGCGCAGGGCGGCGACGTCGACACCCAGCGTGCCCAGCAGCATCCGCACCGCCTCGTCGTCGGTGCGCAGCACGGCCAGGGCGATGTGCTCGCTGCGGATCTCGCGGGAGTGCATCCGGATGGCCTCGCGCAGCGACAGCTCGAGCACCTTCTTGGAACCGCGCCCGAACCGGACACGACCGCCCAGCCCGAGGCGTCGACGGCCCAGGTCGCCGTCGTCGAGGTCGGCGGCCCCGTCGCGGTCGGCGACGGCGGCCCCGTCGAGGGCGCCCTCGCCGAACTGCTTGTCGACGGCCTCGCGGATGGCGTCGAGGTCGATGCCGAGCGAGCGCAGCGCCGCTGCGTCCTCGTCACCGAGCGGCTCCGGCGGCGCGGGGCGCGGGACACCGAGGGCGGCGCCCACGGCATCCTCGGTGACGCCGTGGGCGGCCAGCAGGTCGCGGGCTCCGCTGCCCTGCTGGGTGAGGGCCAGGAGCAGGTGGACCGGGCGCACCTCGTCGGCGTCGAGGGCCGTGCACAGGTCGATGCTGGTGACGACGAC
>DASSQL010000513.1:0-4250 GCA_035702525.1 Ornithinibacter sp.
GCGGTCGCGTTCTACGGCGACACCGTCGGCTGGAACGTCGACTTCGACCGGACCGTCCACGAGGGGCTGCGGTTCGTGCAGGTCACCCCGCCCGGCTCGGCGTGCTCGGTCTGCTTCGGGATCGGCCTGGAGATGCTCGAGCCCGGCGCCACGCAGATGATCCAGGTCGTGGTCGACGACGCGGACGCGGCGCTGGCCTACCTGAAGGACCGCGGCGTCGCGGCCGACGGCGTCGAGGAGCTGCCCTGGGGCCGCTTCGTGCGCTTCGCGGACCCCGACGGGAACCGCTGGGCGCTCCAGCAGATCGTCCGCCCCACCTGACCCCCGACTTGTCAGAACCTCAGGTGGCCATAGCCACCTGAAGTTCTGACAGCTAGGCGGACAGGGCCGGCTTGTTGCGGACGATGTTGCCGAGCACGCCGTTGACGAAGTTCGGCGAGTCGTCGGTCGAGAGGTCCCGGACCAGGTTCATGGCCTCGCTGACCGCGACCGCGTCGGGCACCTCGTCGACGTACAGGACCTCGAAGACGCCGATGCGCAGCGCGTTGCGGTCGACGGCCGGCATCCGCTCCAGCGACCAGCCCTGGGCGTACGTCGCGACCAGCTCGTCGATCCGCGCCTGGTGCTCGGAGATGCCGCGGATCAGCCGGACGGTGTACTCGTTCACCGGCGGGTCGGCGGCGACCACGCGCTCGTCGAGGGTCTGGCCCAGCGGCAGGCCGCGGACCTCGCACTCGAAGAGCACGTCGAGGGCCCGCTTGCGGGCCTTGGAGCGGGCGGCCATCAGAGCGCGCCGATCACGAGGAGACGCGACCCAGGTAGGAGGAGTCGCGGGTGTCGACCTTGATCTTCTCGCCGGTCGTGATGAACAGCGGCACGTTGATCTCGTGGCCGGTCTCGAGCCGCGCGGGCTTGGTGCCGCCGGTGGAGCGGTCGCCCTGCAGGCCGGGCTCGGTGTACTCGACGAGCAGCTCGACCGACGCGGGCAGCTCGATGTAGAGCACCCGGCCCTCGTTGGTCGCGACGATCGCGTCCTGGTTCTCGAGCAGGAAGTTCTTGGCGTCCCCGACGATCTCCGGGCCGACCTCGAGCTGGTCGTAGGTCGCGGTGTCCATGAAGACGTAGGACGTGCCGTCGTTGTAGAGGTACTGCATCGTCCGCTTGTCGACGTTCGCGACGTCCACCTTCACGTCGGCGTTGAAGGTCTTGTCGACGGTCTTGCCGGACTCGATGTTCTTCAGCTTCGTGCGGACGACCGCACCACCCTTGCCGGGCTTGTGGTGCTGGAACCAGACGACGGACCACAGCTGCCCGTCGAGGTTGAGAACCATGCCGTTCTTCAGGTCGTTGGTCGTTGCCATGCTCGTGAGGTGCCCTGTCTCTGGTCGGTCGTCTGCGCCTGTCAATCTGCGGTGCCGCGCGCGGGGCGCAGCAGCGGGTCAGTCTAACGACCGACGGTCGGGGGCACGAATTCGAGCGCGCCCCGGAACTGTCGGCGGCGGGCCCTACGGTTCCGGGCATGAGCACGAACGAGACGACCCCGCCGCTGCGGGTGGTCCGCGACGACGAGCGGTCGCCCGCCGACCGGGAGCGTGAGGACTACTGGGCCCGGGTGCAGGCGCTGCGCGCCGACCTGGCCCGGCTGCGGAGCGCCTAGCCCATGTCTAGGAAGGGTCCGCGGCGCCGCCGGCCAGCGCCTCGAGCGCCAGCCGGTAGCCGTCGATGCCCCGGCCCGCGATCACGTGGGCGGCGTGCGGGGTGACCAGCGAGGTGTGCCGGAACACCTCCGGGCGGCCGGCCGGGTCGCTGATGTGCACCTCGACGAGCGGGGCCTCGAGCTGGGCGCAGGCGTCGTAGAGCGCGTAGGAGTAGTGCGTCCACGCCGCCGCGTTGAGCACGACCGGGGTGCCCGTGTCGGCGGCCCCGTTGAGCCAGTCGAGCAGCTCGCCCTCGTGGTTGGTCTGCCGCACCTCCACCTCGAGCCCGAGATCGCGGCCCCAGCCCTCGCAGAGGCCGACCAGCTCGTCGTAGGTCGTGCGGCCGTAGATCTCGGGCTGCCGACGGCCGAGCCGGCCGAGGTTCGGTCCGTTGAGCACCAGTACCGTCGCCATCAGGCCTCCCGGGTGATCTCGGCGTAGGCCGCGGTGAGCAGGGCCGGGTCGGGTGCGGTGAGGATCGACGGGCGGGCCAGCCCGTCGAGCACCACGAACCGCAGCTGGTCGCCGCGGGTCTTCTTGTCGACCTTCATGCCCTCGTGCAGCTGCGCCCAGCCGGCGCCGCGGTAGGTCGTGGGCAGCCCGACCAGCTCGAGCACCGAGCGGTGACGGTCGGCGGTGGCCTCGTCGAGGCGGCCGGCCAGCCGGGCCAGCTCGGCGACGAAGGTCATCCCGATCGCGACGGCGGCACCGTGCCGGAAGTTGTAGCGCTCGGCGCGCTCGATGGCGTGACCGAGGGTGTGGCCGTAGTTGAGCGCCTCGCGCCCGGGCCGGCCGGACGCGCCGGCGGTCTCCTTGAGGTCGTCGACGACGACGTCGACCTTGACCCGGATCGCCCGCTCGATGAGCTCGCGCAGCACGTCCGACCCCGGCATCACGGCGGAGAGCGGGTCGCCCTCGACGAGGTCGAGGATCGCCGGGTCGGCGATGAAGCCGCACTTCACGACCTCGGCCAGCCCGCTGATCAGCTCGTTGCGGGGCAGCGTCTCGAGGGTGGCCAGGTCGCAGAGCACGCCGGCCGGCTCGTGGAAGGCGCCGACGAGGTTCTTGCCCTCGGCCGTGTTCATCCCGGTCTTGCCGCCGACCGCGGCGTCGACCATCGCCAGCAGCGTCGTGGGCAGGTGGACGACCTTCACGCCGCGCAGCCACGTCGCCGCCACGAAACCGCCCATGTCGGTGGTGGACCCGCCGCCCACGGTGACCACGGCGTCGCTGCGGGTGAAGCCGGTCTGGCCGAGCACCTGCCAGCAGAACGACGCGACCGGTGCGAGCTTGGCCTCCTCGCCGTCGGGGATCTCGATGCCGTGCGCGTCGTACCCCTGCCGGGTGAGGTCCTCGCGGATCGCCTCGCCGGTCGCGGCCAGGGCCCGCGGGTGGATCACCGCCACCCGGCGGACGCCCTCACCGAGCATCCCCGGCAGCTCTCCGAGCAGCCCGGTGCCCACGACGACGTCGTACGGCGCCGCGCCGCCGACGTGCAGCACGCTGCGGTCCGTCATACCTTCTCCCCTGCCTGCTCGACGAGCCGGGCGACCTCGTCCGCGACGTCCTCGGGGGTGCGCCCGTCGGTGTGCACGGTGATCGAGGCGACCTCGCGGTAGACCGGCAGCCGCTCCTCGAGCAGCGCCTTGATCCGGGCGCGCATGTTGCCCATCAGCATCGGCCGGGTGATGCCCAGGCCGACGCGCTTGACCGCGTCCGAGACGCCGACCTCCAGGAACACCACGCGGTGCGCGCGCAGCGCCTCCCGGGTGTCCGGGTCCAGGACGGCGCCCCCGCCGAGCGCGAGCACGCCCGGGTGCGCCGCCAGCGCCTCGGCCACGGCGGCCCGCTCCCGCGACCGGAAGCCCTGCTCGCCCTCGTCGACGAAGATCTCGGAGATCGTCCGGCCCGCGCCGGCCTCCACGTCGTGGTCGGTGTCGCGGACGGTGACGCCCCAGCGGGCGCCGAGCAGCTCGGCCACGGTGGTCTTGCCCGCGCCCATCGGCCCGACGAGGACCACGCGGGGGGTGGTGTCCGGGCTCACGAGTACCTCAGCGCGCCCAGGTAGCCCTCGACGTTGCGCCGGGTCTCGCCCACCGAGTCGCCGCCGAACTTCTCCAGCACCACGTCGGCGAGGGTGAGGGCGACCATCGCCTCGGCCACGATCCCGGCCGCCGGCACCGCGCACACGTCGGAGCGCTGGTGGTGCGCCACGGCCTCCTCGCCGGTGGCCACGTCGACGGTGCGGAGCGCCCGCGGGACGGTGGCGATCGGCTTCATCGCCGCGCGCACGCGCAGCGTCTCCCCCGTCGACATGCCGCCCTCGGTGCCGCCGGAGCGGCCCGACGTGCGCCGGATCCCGCCGGCGGTCGCGACGATCTCGTCGTGCGCGCGGGAGCCGGGGGTGGCGGCCAGCTCGAAGCCGTCCCCCACCTCGACGCCCTTGATCGCCTGGATGCCCATGAGCGCGCCGGCCAGCCGGGCGTCGAGACGGCGGTCCCAGTGCACGTGCGAGCCGAGCCCCGGTGGCAGCCCGTGCACGACGACCTCGAC
>DASSQL010000514.1:0-2313 GCA_035702525.1 Ornithinibacter sp.
GGGTTCGGGCCCAGCGAGGCGTGGTCGAGCTTGTCGGCCCAGCCCGCGTGGTAGAAGAAGTGCGCCGCCGCCAGGGGGAGGTCGACGTCGCGGGCCTCCTTGATCGGCTTGCCGTTGTCGAGCGTCTCGAGCACGGCGAACTCACGGGCCCGCTCCTGCAGGATCCGCGCGATGCGGAAGAGGTACTTGCCACGGTCGGCCCCGCTCATCCGCGACCACACGCGGGTGTAGGCCGTGCGCGCCGCCCTCACCGCGGCATCCACGTCGGCGTCGCTCGCCTCGGACACCTCGGCGAGCACCTCCTCGGTGGCCGGGTTGACCGTCTTGAACGGGGCGCCGCCGGTGGCCTCGACGAACTCGCCGCCGATGTAGAGGCCGTAGCTGCTCGCGATGTCGACGACGGCCCGTGACTCGGGTGCCGGGGCGTACTCGAAGGGGGACATGGTTCTCGTTCCTCGATCCGTGGTGCTCGGTCGCGGTCGGCCGGTCGTGGTCAGTAGAGGCTGGGGGAGTCGTCGGCCACGTAGTCGCCGCCGGAGTAGGCGCCGGTGCGCATCCGCTGGCGCTGCAGGATCAGGTCGTTGAGCAGGCTCGAGGCGCCGAAGCGGAACCAGTGGTTGTCGAGCCAGTCCTCACCGGCGATCTCGTTGACCGCCACGAGGAACTTGATCGCGTCCTTGCTGGTGCGGATGCCGCCCGCGGGCTTGACGCCGACCTGCTCGCCGGTGGTCTCGCGCCAGTCGCGCACGGCCTCGAGCATGATCAGCGTGACCGGGAGGGTCGCGGCGGGGGAGATCTTGCCGGTGGAGGTCTTGATGAAGTCGCCGCCACCCAGCATCGACAGCCACGAGGCGCGGCGCACGTTGTCGTAGGTGACCAGCTCGCCGGTCTCCATGATCACCTTGAGCCGGGCGCTGCCGCAGACGGCCTTCACCTCGGCGATCTGGTGGAACACGGTGAGGTAGTCACCGGCGAGGAACGCACCCCGGTCGATGACCATGTCGATCTCGTCGGCGCCGGCCTCGACGGCGTCCGCGACGTCGGCGAGCTTGACCGCCAGGCTCGCGCGGCCGCTCGGGAAGGCCGTGGCGACGGCCGCGACCTTCACCCCGCTGCTGCCCAGCGACTCCTTGGCGATGGCGACCATGTCGCCGTAGACGCAGACCGCGGCCGGGCGCGGGGTGGTCATGTCGGTGGGGTCGGGCACCAGGGCCTTGGTCGCCAGGCCGCGCACCTTGCCGGGGGTGTCGGCACCTTCGAGGGTGGTGAGGTCGATCATCGAGATGGCGGTGTCGATGGCCCACGCCTTGCTCGTCGTCTTGATCGAGCGGGTGCCGAGGCCGGCAGCCCGTTCCTCGCAGCCGACCTGGTCGACGCCGGGCAGGCCGTGCAGCCAGCTGGTGAGGGCTCGGTTGGTCAGCCGGGACACGCCGAGCAGCTCTCGGGCGCGCTCCGTGGGGTCGACAGCGGTGGCGGTGCTCACCGGTCGAGCATACGGGCGCCGGTCACCGGTGGGCACCGCCCGCGGGGGCGCACCTCCACGAACCCGCCGGATGCCGTTTCGTCACCTCTCGCCAGTCGCGGCGCCGGGGGGTGCGGTCAGAGGGCGGTCGCAGCCTCCAGGTCGGCGCGGATGCCGGCCAGCCGGGTCGCGGCGCGCTCGCGGGCCCCGCGCAGGTCGTCACCCGTCACCGGCTCGACGACCTCGAGGTAGACCTTCAGCTTCGGCTCGGTGCCGGACGGCCGCACGATGACCCTTGAGTCGTCGTCGAGGTAGTAGCGCAGCCCCTCGGTCGGGGGCAGCCCGCCGTCGCCCTGGGCGAGGTCGTCGGCCCGGGCCACGGCGACGCCGGCCACCGAGGTGAGCGGTGCCGTCCGCAGCCGCTCCATGATCCGGCCGTTCAGGGACAGGTCCTCGACCCGCACCGAGAACGCGTCGGTGAGGTAGACCCCGTGCTCGCGGGCGAGGTCGTCGAGCCGGTCGACGAGGGTGAGCCCCTGCGTCTTGAGCGTCGCGACGAGCTCGGCGACGAGCAGCGCGGCCGAGACCCCGTCCTTGTCCCGTACCCGGGCGGGGTCGACGCAGTAACCGAGCGCCTCCTCGTAGCCGTAGCGCAGCCCGGGCACCCGGCCGATCCACTTGAACCCGGTCAGCGTCTCCTCGTGGCGCACCCCGGCCGCACGGCACATCGCCGCGAGCTGGCGCGACGAGACGATCGAGTTGGCGAAGACGCAGTCGGGGGAGTCGGGCACGACCCCGCCGGCGGCCCCGCGCGACAGCACGTGCGAGCCGAGCAGCGCGCCCACCTCGTC
>DASSQL010000515.1:0-3188 GCA_035702525.1 Ornithinibacter sp.
TGAGCTCCCGGGCTGGGCTCTGCTGAACGTGCCAGTTTCCCAGGGGCCCCTGGGAAACTGGGCACCTACCTGGCAAAACTTCCGGGGGAGGCGCCCGGAACGTCCGCCTCCGCCCGCCCGTTAGGCTCGGGCCCCGTGAGCTCCCCCGTCCTGACCGTGCGCACGATCACGCCCGAGCAGCATCTGGACTTCCTGCGCCGCTGGACCGCCGAGGGGGGCGCCGCCAGCTTCCTGCAGACGCCCGCCTGGGGCGAGGTCAAGAGCGAGTGGCGGCGCGAGTCGCTCGGCTGGTTCGACGGCGGCGACCTGGTGGGCGCCGGGCTCGTGCTCTACCGGCAGCTGCCCAAGGTCAAGCGCTACCTCGCCTACCTCCCCGAGGGCCCGGTCGTCGACTGGTCGGCCGAGGACCTGCGCGAGTGGCTGAACCCGATGGTCCGCCACCTCCGCAAGGCCGGTGCCTTCGGCATCCGGATGGGCCCGCCCGTGGTCACCCGTCGCTGGGACGCGGCGGCGGTGAAGCAGGGCGTCGCGGACGAGGGGATCCGCCGGCTCGGCGACGTGCCGCCGACCGACCGGTCGCAGGCCGGGGCCCGCGTGGTCTCCCAGCTCCAGGAGCTCGGCTGGCGGGCGCAGGCCGTCGACGGCGGGTTCGCCGCGGGCCAGCCGCAGTACAACTTCCAGATCCCGCTGCGCGACGCCGACGGGAAGCAGCGCTCGGAGGACGACGTCCTCAAGGGGATGAACCAGCAGTGGCGGCGCAACATCAAGAAGGCCGACAAGGCCGGGGTGGTGGTCACCCACGGCACGCCGGCGGACCTGCCCGAGTTCCACGCGCTCTACGCGCACACCGCCGAGCGCGACCACTTCACACCGCGTCCGCTGGCGTACTTCGAGACGATGTTCCGGGCGCTGCTGGCCGAGGAGCCGGACCGGGTCCGGCTCTACCTCGCCCACCACGAGGGCGAGCTGGTCGCCGCCACGGTCTGGGTCCGGGTCGGCGGTCACACCTGGTACTCCTACGGCGCCTCGTCCACGGAGAAGCGCGACGTGCGCGGCTCCAACGCCGTGCAGTGGGCGATGATCTGCGACGCGCTCGCGACCGGGGCGTCGGTCTACGACCTGCGGGGCATCACCGACACCCTCGACCCGGACGACCCGCACGTGGGGCTGATCCAGTTCAAGGTGGGCACCGGTGGTGAGGCCGTCGAGTACGCCGGCGAGTGGGACATGCCGTTGAACCCGCTGGTCTACAAGGCGTTCTCGCTCTACATGAGCAGGAGGTAGTCCACCGTGCCACTGACGCTGTACGTCGACGGGGAGCGCTGGCGCGCGCACCTGCAGCACGTCCGCGACGCCCACCCCGGGATCGTGCCCGTGCTCAAGGGCAACGGCTACGGCTTCGGCCTCGAGCGGCTCGCACAGCGGGCGGCCTGGCTCGGCGTGGACACCGTCGCCGTCGGCACCTACGCCGAGGTGGCGCCCGTCGTACCGCACTTCAACGGGTCGGTGATGGTGCTCACCCCGTGGCGGCCCTTCGAGCACAAGGCGGTCTTCGACGGCCACGTCGTGCACACGGTCGGCCGGCTCGAGGACCTGCGCGCGCTCGGCGCACGCGAGGGCCGGCCGCGGATCGTGCTCGAGCGGCTCACGTCGATGCGCCGGCACGGCTTCTCGGCTCGCGACCTGCGCGAGGCCGCCGCCCACCTCGACGGGGTCGCGGTCGAGGGCGTCGCGATGCACCTGCCCATCTCCCAGGGCTCGCACCTCACCGAGGTCAACCGGCTGATGACCGACGTGGTCGCGGCCGGCCTCCCCACCAACCGGGTGTACGTCTCGCACCTCACCGACTCGGAGATGGGCTCGCTGCGGCAGAGCTACCCCGACTACGAGTTCCGCCCCCGCATCGGCACCTCGCTGTGGCTGGGCGACCGCGACGCGCTGCGGGCGCGGGCCACGGTGCTCGACGTCCACCCCGTCGAGCGCGGCGACGTGTACGGCTACCGCAGCCGCACCGCCCCGGCGGCCGGCACCATCCTGGTGGTCTCGGGCGGGACCGCCCACGGCATCGGGCTCGAGGCACCCACCGGCGGCGCCACCCTCAAGGACCGCGCCGCCCGGATCGCCAAGGGCGGCCTGGACGCGGCCGGCTTCGTCCGTTCACCCTTCACCGTCGACGGCAAGATGCGGCTGTTCGCGGAGCCCCCGCACATGCAGGCGTCCATGCTGTTCGTCTCCCAGGGCGCCCGGGTCCCCTCCGTCGGCGACGAGGTCGACGTCCGGGTCCGGTACACCACCACCTCGTTCGACGAGACCGTCATCGACTAGTCGCCGACCCGTCACCTGGAAGGCGCTCTCACCGGCGTGTCGCCCAGGAAGTGACGGGTCACTCGAAGGTCAGCACGACCTTGACGTCGTCGTCCCGCGGCTCGAACGCGTCGGCGAAGTCGGCCAGCGGCACCCGGCGGCTGACCAGCTGCTCCAGCCAGTCCGGGTCGGCCTTGGCCAGGGCGTCGGCCGCCTGCTCGTAGTGCCGCAGGTTCGCGTTCACCGACCCCACGACCGCGTCGTTCTCCAGCACGATGTCGCGGTTCAGCTCCCCGCCGTCGACCCGGATGGTGCGCCCGCGCGACGAGACGCCGGTCAGGACCGTGATGCCGTACGCCGCGGTGCCGGCCAGCGCACCGAACACGAGCGTGGGCACACCGGTGGCCTCGATGACCACGTCGGGCCGGACCCGCTCCATCACGGCGTCGATGTCGGAGTGGTGGTAGGTCGCGTCGATCCCGTGCACCAGCCGCGGCTTCGCGCCCTTGGTCACCTGGTCGAGCACGTGCACGTCCAGGCCGCGCTGCACCCCGAGCATCGCAGCGAGCAGCCCGATCGGCCCGGCGCCGGTGACCAGGGCCGACTTCGGCTCGAACCAGGCCCGGTCACCGACCCGGTCGACCTGCTCCCAAGCCTTGGCCACGACCGTGGTCGGCTCCATCAGCATCCCGACGTCGGCCAGCGCCTCGTCCAGCCGGACCGCGTAGTCGGCCTCCACCGTCCACTGCTCGCTGGCGTAGCCGTCGATCTGCTTGATGCCCCGCTCGGTGTACTGGCCGTTGCGGCACATGTCGAACTCGCCGCGCCCGCACGGCACGCACGGCACGGGGTCGGGCCGCCGGACGACGCCCACGACGAGGTCA
>DASSQL010000516.1:0-9133 GCA_035702525.1 Ornithinibacter sp.
CGAGATCGAGGCGCGCCTGGTGCGCGTCGGAACCCGTTCCCGCGAGATGGAGTTCGAGGTGCGCGTCGTCGGCCGAGGTGCCCCTGAGCGGGGCGAGTCCGCGGCCGAGGTGCTCGACCCGCCGGTGGTGGCGACCACCGCCCGCGGGGTCGTGGTGGTGCCCCCGGCTTCGTGACCTACCGTTGGCGGGTGCCCACCCCGCTCCGGTATGCCGCGCGTCCGGCTGCCGCCGTCGCCGGCGGTCTGTGCCTGTGGCTGGCGTTCCCGGAGGCCGACCTCTGGTGGCTCGCCCCGATCGGGGTGGCCCTGCTCGCCGGGGCGACGCTCACCGCCGGTGCCCGCCAGGGCGCCGTGCTGGGACTGGTCGGCGGGCTGGCGTTCTTCGTGCCGGTGCTGTCGTGGTCCGGCGTCTACGTCGGTGCACTGCCCTGGCTCGCCCTGGCCACGCTCGAGGCGCTCTACATCGCCGCGATGTCGGCCGTGGTCGGCTTCGCCGGAAAGCGGTTCACCACCGCCGGCCACTCCGGCGCGGCCTACGTCGTCGTTCCGGTGGCGTGGGTGGTGCAGGAGTTGGCGCGCGGCGCCACTCCCTACGGCGGGTTCCCCTGGGCGCGACTGGCGTTCAGCCAGGCCGACAGCCCGCTGGCCCACGTCGCCCGCTGGCTCGGGGCACCCGGGGTGACCTTCGCCGTGGCCGTGGTCGGCACGCTGCTGCTCGCCGCGGCCACCGCCGCCGTGCACCGCTCCTGGGCCCGCGCCGTGGGGGCCGCGGTCGTCGCCGTCGCGGTCGTGGCCGTCGTACCGCTCGCCATCACCCTGCCCACCGACGGTCGCGCCGTGACCGTCGGCTTCGTGCAGGGCAACGTGCCGCAGGCCGGGCTCGAGTTCAACGCCCAGCGCCGGGCCGTGCTCGACAACCACGTCAACGGCACCGAGCAGCTCGCCGCCCGCGCCCCGGACGACCTGACCCTCGTCGTCTGGCCGGAGAACTCCTCCGACATCGACCCGTTCCGCAACCCGGACGCCGCCGCACAGATCGAGAACGCCCGCAAGGCCGTGGGGGTACCGCTGCTGATCGGTGCGGTGCTCGCCGAGCCGCCGGGGTACAGCTCGAACGTGTCGCTGTTCTACCTGCCCGGTGTGGCCGAGCCGCAGCGCTACGTCAAGCTGCATCCGGTGCCCTTCGCCGAGTACATCCCGGCCCGCGCCTTCTTCCGGATCTTCACCCCGATGGCCGACCTCGCGGGCAACTTCGTCGCGGGCCACGAGATCGGCGTCTTCACGGTGCCGGCGGCGGGCGGTGACTACGCCGCACTCCCGACGATCTGCTTCGAGGTGGCGTACGACGGCCTGATGCGCGACAGCGTCCGGGCCGCCGGCGCCGACCCCAGCCTGCTCGTGGTGCAGACCAACAACGCCACCTTCGGCTACACCGACGAGTCCGAGCAGCAGTTCGCGATCTCCCGGATCCGCGCCATCGAGCACGGCCGGGCGGTCGTGCACGTCTCGACCGTCGGGGTGTCCGGGTTCGTCGCGCCGGACGGGTCGGTGACCGAGAAGACCGGCTTGTTCACCGCCGACCAGCGGGTGGCCAGCCCGGTGGTGCGCACCGAGCAGACCCCGGCCGACCGGCTCGGGGCCGTACCGGAGTGGATCGCCGCCGCCGTCCTGCTCCTCCTCGTGGTCGGGAGCACCCGGGCGGCCCGGAGCGTTAGGGTTCACGAGGCCCCTGACCGACCGAACGAGGACCGAACCGTTGACTGAGACCGCCCGACCGCCCCTGGAGCG
Source organism: Ornithinibacter sp. (assembly GCA_035702525.1). Lineage (GTDB taxonomy): Bacteria > Actinomycetota > Actinomycetes > Actinomycetales > Dermatophilaceae > Fodinibacter. The sequence goes on from DASSQL010000516.1 coordinate 1,789, forward strand.
CGTCGCCGTCCTCATCCCGACCTACAACGAGCGGGACACCCTGCCCGTCATCGTGCGCCGGGTGCGCGAGGTCGTCCCGGACGTCGACGTCGTCGTGCTCGACGACAACTCCCCGGACGGCACCGGTGAGGTCGCGGACGCCCTGGCCGCGGCCGACCCGCAGGTGCACGTGCTGCACCGGAAGGGCAAGGAGGGCCTGGGCGCCGCCTACCTCGCCGGGTTCGGGTGGGCCATGGACGCCGGCTACGACGCGGTCGTCGAGATGGACGCCGACGGCTCACACCGGCCCGAGCACCTGCCGGCGATGCTCGCGGCTGCCGAGCACGCGGACGCCGTCATCGGCTCGCGCTGGGTGCGTGGCGGCTCGGTGGTCAACTGGCCCCTACACCGCAAGGCGCTCTCGGTCGGCGGCAACCTCTACGTCAAGGTGCTGCTCGGGATGCCGGTCAACGACGCCACGGCGGGCTACCGGGTCTACCGCGTCGAGGCGCTGCGCGAGATGGGCCTCGACGACGTCGAGTCGCTGGGCTACTGCTTCCAGACCGACCTGACCTGGCGGGCCGTCAAGCACGGCCTGACCGTCGTCGAGGTGCCGATCACCTTCGTCGAGCGCGAGGTCGGTGACTCCAAGATGAGCCCGGACATCATGAAGGAGTCGCTGCGCCGGATCACCTCCTGGGGCGTGCGCCACCGCGCCCGCCAGGTGCGCGACCTGGTCGGTGGCACGCGTGAGCCGAGGTGGCACACCCTGTGAGCCGCACCGGCGCCACCCCGTACGCCTCGCGCAAGCGGCGTCCGCGGGTGCTGCGCTGGGTGTTCCTCGCCCTGCTGATCGTGCCCGTCGTCGAGATCGCGGCGATCGTCGCGGTCGGACGGGTCATCGGCGGCTGGCAGACCCTGCTCCTGCTCATCCTGGAGTCCCTGCTCGGGGCGTGGATCGTCAAGCGCGAGGGGTCGCGCACCTGGACCGCCCTGCAGGAGGCGCTGCGCAGCGGCCGGATGCCGAGCCGTCAGCTCTCCGACGCGGCCCTGGTGCTCATCGGCGGCACCCTGCTGCTCACCCCGGGCTTCGTCACCGACATCGCCGGCTTCTTCTTCATCCTGCCGCTGACCCGCCCGATCACCCGGATCTGGCTCGAGACCGTCGTCGCCCGACGGCTGCTCGGACCGATGGGGGAGTGGCCCACGAGCGGGCCGGCCGCGGCCCCGGGAACCGGTCGCGCCTCGGCATCCGGGCCGTTCCCGCCCGGCGCGGGTAGCGGTGCCGGGCCGGACGTCATCCCGGGTGAGGTCGTCGACCGCGAGCCGTGAACGCCGAAGTGCCGGGCACCCACGAGGGGTACCCGGCACCGAAGTGGTTCGGTCAGGCGGACTTGCGCTTGCGGGGGCGCTCGCCGCGCGACTCGCGCAGGAGGGTGAGGCGCTCCTCGAGGAGCTCCTCGAGCTCGGGGATCGAGCGACGCTCGAGCAGCATGTCCCAGTGGGTGCGGACGTGCTTGACGGGCTTCGCCTCGGGCTCCGGGCCCCCACCCTGGAGCTTGGCCTCTGCACCGCAGCGGCACTCCCAGGTGTGCGGGACGTCGGCCTCGACGGAGAAGGGAAGCTTGATGGTGTGCCCGTTCGGGCACAGGTAGGTGGTGATGTTGCGCTCGCTGGGGACGACGTTCGCGTCGGTCTCCATGCTCAGGGCGCCGAGTCGGCTGCCGCGCAGGCTACGTTCTGCCATGGGATTCTCCCGGGAGTCTGTGGTGTCCCGATCGGCAGGTCGCCCCGACCGGGTCTAGCGCGTCCAACGACCGGACGGGTGGCGTTGTTCCGTCGCGGTCCGGCCGTGTGCAGGGTTCGGTGTGAGAGCCCTCACAGATTGGTACGTGGGAAGGCGTCCCACAGTTCGGACACCGGCGGGGTCAGACCACCCGGGGCAGCTCGTTCCCGGCGTCCAGGATGCCCTGGCGCACGTCGACGCGGCGCAGCAGCACGTAGCCGAGCACGAAGAAGATGACCAGGGCCACGATGGCCGGCCGGTAGGAGTCCGTGACCTGGTGCACGAAGCCGAACAGGAAGGCCCCGAACCACGAGGTGCCGCGCTCCATCGCCTGGTAGAAGCCGAAGAACTCCGCCTCGCGGGTGTGCGGCACCAGCTGGCTGAACAGCGACCGGCTCAGGGCCTGGCTGCCACCGAGCACGATGCCGATGAGCACGCCGAGCACCACGAAGGGCACGAACTTCTCCGCGGGCAGGAAGAACGCCGCGACGACGATCAGCGACCACGCGATGAGCGAGCGCAGGATGGTGCGCCACGCGCCCCAGCGGCCGGCGAACCACCCGAAGAGCAGCGCGCCCCCGAACGCGACGAACTGCACGATGAGGATGAGCGCGATCAGCTGGCTCTCGTCGAAGCCCAGCTGCTCGCTGCCGTAGAGGCTGCTCGAGGTGATGACCGTCTGGATGCCGTCGTTGAAGAACAGGTAGGCGAGCAGGAAGAGCATGGTGTTGGGGTAGTTGCGCAGGTCGCGGAAGGTGTGGCCGAGCTGGGCCAGGCTGCCGCCCACGACGCCGGCCTTCGGTGCGTCGAGGTCGCTAGGGGCGTTGCCGCGCAGGCTCCACAGGCCGATGACCGGGATCAGCGTGAACAGCGCCCACCACAGGCCGGCCGACAGCAGGCTGATCCGAACGGCGGTCTCGGTGTCGGCACCGATCAGGTCGGGCTTGGTGACGATGACCAGGTTGATCGCCAGCAGCAGGCCGCCGCCGAGGTAACCCAGCGCCCAGCCCCGGCTGGACACCTTGTCGCGGTCGTCCGGGCGGGCGATGCGGCACAGGATGGCGTCGTAGACCACGAGCGAGGCGCCCAGCGCGATCGAGGCGATGATCATCATCCCCGCGCCGAAGCGCCAGTTGCTGCCGGCGAGGAAGAACAGGGCGATGGCGGCGCCCGAGCCGACCCAGGCGAACAGGCCGAGCAGGCGGGCCGGCCGGTGGGAGCGGTCGGCGATCGCGCCGGCCATGATGAGCAGCAGCGCCGACAGGATCGTCGCGAGGGTGATCGTGTACGGCGCGATCGAGCCGGGGTCGAGGGGCGCGGTGAGCACGAGCACGATCGCGGCCACGAACAGCGGGACGACGACGCTGGTGGGACGCACCGGCAGCTCGCGGCCACGGGCGTAGGCGACGACCCCGCCCACGAGCAGCACCAGCAGCAGCACCACGGTGACGAAGGCGACGACGTGGACCCAGCTCGGCAGCCCGTCGGCGGCGGGGATGACGTACAGGTCGGTGGAGCAGGCGGCGTCGGAGTCCTGGCCCGGGCAGGCCGCCTGCTTGGCCACCGAGGTGAGGTACGGGCCGAAGAGCACGGTACCGACCGTCGTGACGAAGGCCGAGTTCGCCCAGTCGTACCAGTACCAGGGGCGGTGGTAGCGGGTGGTCTCGGCGTAGGCGTCGACCCGCTCGGACTGCGTCGTCATGCGCGAAGCGTTCCACACCCGCCGGGGTCAGCACCGTAGGTTGCGGTACTCGGTTCTGCTCGTGTCCGTGGAGGTGGGTCAGCCCGCGTACTCGAAGTGCCACGGCTCGGGCAGCGACCCGCCGGCGGCGGCCCAGGACGGGTGGAACCACCCGTACAGCGGCGCGTTCTGCCGCATCCACTGGTGCGCGGGTGAGCCGAAGCTCTGCACGCCGCCGCACAGGTCGACCGCGCGGCCCAGGCCGTGCCGGCTGGTGCCCGGGGTGGCCGCGAAGCGCCCCCGCTTGGCCTTGATCGAGATCTGGTCGGGCAGCGAGCGGTAGGAGTCGGTGACGCACAGCGGGACGCCGGTCTGCGCGGCGTACGCCTTGCTCATCGCGTTGAAGCTGGCCGCGGCGCCGGGGGAGAGGCTCTCACCGGCGGCTCCCCACAGGGGGCACAGCCCGCTGGCCGGGATCATCCCGTTGGGGTAGACGGTGGTGTCGCCGGTGCACGGCTTGCCGATCGCGGTGGTGTCGACCGAGGCGGAGGACAGGGCGTCACGGAGCCGCTGGGCGGCGGCCTTGGCGGCCGGGGTACGGGCTCCGACGAGGATGTTGGCGACCGGGCCGGCCTTCTCGACCTCGGCCACCTGCAGCTTGCGCAGCTCGCCCACCCGGGCGCGCTGCTCGAGGACGACCTTGTCGAGGGCCGCCTTGTCGCGCTGGATGACGCGGGTGGCGTCGGCCGCGGACGCCTCGGCTGCGTCGGCGGCGGCGCTGAGCCGGACCTGCTCGGCGGTGAGCACCTTGACGTCCTGCAGGGCCCGGGTGCGCTGCTCGGTGAGGTAGGACAGGTCGCCGAGCGGGTCGCCCACCTGGTCGGGCTCGGAGCTCATGGCGTCGAGCATGCCGGCGAGGTCGGCGTCGCCGCCCCCACCGGAGTAGACGGAGAAGACCCAGTCGCGCAGGATCTGGCGCGCCGTGGCGAGGCGGCCCTCGAGGACGACCAGGTCGGCGTGCGCCGAGACGGCCTCGTCGGTGGCGGCCCGTTCGGTCTCGCGGGCGGCGACGAGGGACTCGAGCAGTGCGTTGGACTTGTCGGACAGCGCGTTCATCTCGCGCGTGGCGGCCGCGACCTTGGAGTTGCTCGCGGTGAGCGCGGCAGCGATGCGGTCGGCCTCGGCGATCTGGGCGTCGAGGAAGGCACCGGACAGGGCGGCCGGGTGGTCGGGCTCGCCGTCACCCTCGGTGGGGGAGGCGGTGCGCGGCTGCTCGCTCGGCGGGGTGGTGGTGCCGGTCGACGGGGTGGGCTTCGGCGTCGTCCTGGTCGGGGTCGGTGCCGGGCTCGAGGTGCTGCGCGTCGAGGTGGACGACGGCGAGGGCACGGGTGCGGCGACGGCGTTCGTCGCCGTACCGGCCACGACGGCCGCGAGCGCGACCGATCCGGCCGCTCCGCGCATCAAAGGTGCCCAGCGCACGACTCACGTCTTCCTGTGAAGTTCAGCGACACCCCGGAGAGCGCCCGGTTCGAGCCCCTGCTGCACCGAACCACTTGCCACGATAGGCCGACAACCCCTGGTCTGACACCCTCGTTGGAGAAATACCACCCGTTCGGACCATTCTTGCCCGTCCACAGGGCCGACCGCGACCCGAGCGCCGTCCACAGGACCGGTGCGGCCCTGGTGGTCACCGGTTCCGGTGGGGAGAGTGGGTGGTGGGGGCAGGTCGCCCCCGGAGGGGAGACAGGTGATGGATTATGTCAACTCGGTGCACCTGGTGGGTCGGGTCACCGCGACGGGGGAGCCGCGCGAGCTGCCGAGCGGCGACACCGTGCTGACCCTGCGGGTCGTCGTCCCGAGGGCCGAACGGCGTCGCGACCAGGCCCGCGCCGGGGTCGACACCATCGAGGTGGCCTGCTGGACACCCGCCGCCCGGCGCTCGGCGTCGCGGTGCGCGGTCGACGACCACGTCGAGGTCGAGGGCTCGTTGCGGCGGCGGTTCTTCCGGGCCGGCGGTGCGGTGGCCAGCCGCTACGAGGTCGAGGCACGGCGGGTGACCCGGCGCCGTGCCGAGGCCGGCTGAGCGGGTCAGGACCGGTTGGCCAGCATCCGCTGCATCTGCTCGATCTCGGCGGCCTGTCCGACCGCGATCGCCCGGGCCAGGTTCTTCACCTCGGGGGTGCGCGCCTGGTCCTCGGCGGCCTTGGCCATCGCGACCCCGCCGGTGTGGTGGGCGATCATCAGGCGCAGGAAGATCCGCTCTGCCTCGACCCCGGTGGCGTCCTCCAGCTCCGCGATCTGGTTCGCGGTGGCCGACCCGGGCATGGTGCCGTCCGCGTTGGCGTGGGCCGCCGCGTGCTCGCCCCCGACCCACGACATCGGCGGGTGACCGCCGGTCTGGTCCAGACCCCACTGCACCAGCCAGCCGTACATCTGGCCCGCCTGCTGCTGCTGGGTGGTGATGATGTCGAAGGCGACGGTGCGCACCTCGGCGTCGTCGGTGCGGTCCCGCACGAGGAAGGCCAGCTGCACGGCCTGCGCGTGGTGGGTCTGCATGTCGCGCGAGAAGCCGGCATCCGCACCGAAGTCGGTCGGTGCCGAGCTGCGGGCCTGCACCACCCAGAGCGTGCCGAGCACGCCGACCAGCAGGGCCGCCAGCCCGACGAGCAGGAGCCGGCCCCGGTTCCGCGGCGCCGGCTCGGCGTCGTCGTGGTCGACGTGGTCGACGTCGAGGTCGTCATCGGCCCGGTCGTCGCCGTCCCGAACGTCGCCGTCCCGAACGTCGCGGTCCCGAACGTCGCGGTCCCGGTCGTCGCCGTGGGGGGTGTGGTCAACGACCTCGTCGCCGACGAAGTCGTCGCCCACGAAGTCGTCGTCTCCCGACGGGTCGTCGGGCCGGCGCTCGGTCACCCGCTCGCCGGCACGTCACCCGTGCTGCCGCCGGTGCAGGCGGCGCCGGGCTCGGGGGTCTGCGGGCCCTGCCGGTAGGCCTTGATGAACTCCGCCAGGCGGGGGTCGTCGACCCCGGTCAGCACCAGCTGGGTGCCCCAGGCGCTGGCGACGACCGGGCCGGGCAGGCCCTCGTAGGGGGAGAGCACCATGTAGGTGTCGGGGATCTCCGCGGTCAGCTTCGCGACCTGGTCGGCCGGCAGCTTGGGGTCGTAGGTCACCCAGACCGCGCCGTGCTCGAGCGCGTGCACCGCCAGCTCGTTCTTGACCGGTGCCGTGTACACGCCACAGTTCAGCCAGGTCGGGGCGTGGTCGCCACCGACCGGTGGGGTCTGCGCGTACGTGACCGGGTCGGTGGTGTGGTCGCGCTGCACGGTGTAGGTCTTGACGGCGTCGAGCGTCGGGCGGTTCGAGACGTCGTTGTAGACGGTGAACCCGACGATGCCGGCGATGAGCAGCACGACGGCGGACACGGCGGTGATCAGGATGATCCGCGACCGGCGTTCCTTGGCTCGCTGCGCCTGGCGCACCTCGTCGACCTTGGCCCGGCCGGCCCGGGCACCACCCTGCGGCCTGGACGACTTGCTCACCCTGAAGCTCCTTCACTGCTGGCGGTTGTGCCACGACGAGCGAACATTGTCACCCATCGACCTCCGGACACGTATCAGGACCTCGCCGACGCACTCCTGACACCCATCGAGAGGAACCGGTGGGAGGAGTCGCCATGCAGTGGATCGAGTGGACGCGGTGCCCGCAGTGCGGCCAGATCGCCGAGGTGGTCGACCGTGACGTGCTGCCGAGCACCGACGGCCCGGTGGAGCACGTGCACGTGCGGTGCGTCGCCAAGCACCGGTTCGTGATGCCGGTCGTCGCGCTGGCCCACGACCACGACGACGTGACGCCCACGGCGCCGCAGCGCGAGCTGGTGCGGGTTCGGGCCCGCCGGGCGG
>DASSQL010000517.1:0-2852 GCA_035702525.1 Ornithinibacter sp.
CGGTGGGCCACGCTGACGGCGTGGTCGGCGAAGCGCTCGTAGTAGCGGCCGAGCAGGGTGATGTCGACGGCGGCCTCGGTGCCGTGCGACCAGCTCCCGTCGGTGACCCGGGCGAACAGCTCGCGGTGCAGGTCGTCCATCGCGTCGTCGTCGCGCTCGATCTGGTGGGCGGCCTCGACGTCGCGGGCGGCGATGACCGACCCGGCCTTCTCGACGATCCGCTCGGCCACCTGGCCCATCTGCAGGATCGTCGCGCGCAGCTCGGCGGGCACGGCGGACGCCGGGTAGCGCAGGCGCGCGACCTTGGCCACGTGCCGGGCCAGGTCACCCATCCGCTCGATGTCGCTGCTCATCCGCATGCTCGTCACGATGACCCGCAGGTCGGTCGCCACCGGCTGCTGGCGGGCCAGCAGGTCGAACGACATCAGGTCGAGCTCGGCCCGGCGCGCATCGATCTCCGCGTCGGCGGCGATGACCGAGTCGGCGAGGTGGATGTCGGCGTCGAGCAGGGCCGTCGTGGCCCGGTTCATCGCCGACGACGCGAGGTGGGTCATCTCGACCAGCGTCTCGGCGACGCGGTCGAGCTCCTCGTGGAAGGCCTTGCGCATCACGGGGTGTCCTCCGGGGTCTCGGTGCGGGGGCAGGTCGGGGTGAGCTGCACGCCCACGGCACTGTGGCACCCCGGGATGAACCCGAGACGCCCCCGAGGTGAACTTCTGGCTGAGGCCACGCGCACGGGCCGGAATGTGCGCGGGGAGCCGCCGGCGCGCCACGTACCCTGACCTCGTGGACCCCACGCTCGCGGCGATGCTCGGCGGGGCGGCCGGCCTCGTCATGGGGGCCGTGGCCGTCGCCGCCACGCGGTGGTCGGAGCGCAGCGACGCCCACGTCGAGCCCGAGGAGCCCCCGCTGCCCCGGGGCGTGGGCGACGTGCTGTCCGTGCTGCGCTCGATCGCCGTGGTCGTCGACGCGAGCGACGCCGTCGTCAACACCTCGGCGTCGGCGGTCAGCTACGGGCTGGTGCGCCACGGCGAGCTGGTGCACCACGAGCTGCGCCACCTCGCGCGCCAGGTGCGCCGCGACGGCATGATCCGCGAGGCCGAGCTCGACCTGACCCGCAGCCCCAACACGACGGCATCGGTGGTGATGCGGGTGCGGGTCGCGCCGATCGCGGTCTCGCACGTGCTGATCCTCGCCGAGGACCACACCCACGCCCGGCGGGTCGAGGAGATCCGCCGCGACTTCGTCGCCAACGTCAGCCACGAGCTGAAGACCCCGGTCGGCGGCATCTCGCTGCTGGCCGAGGCCGTGCTCGGCGCCAAGGACGACCCCGAGGCGGTCGAGCGGTTCGCGCAGCGCATCCTCGTCGAGTCCTCCCGGCTCACCCGGCTGGTCCAGGAGATCGTCGACCTGTCCCGGCTGCAGGTGGCCGACACCCTCCACGAGCCCGAGCTCGTCGACGTCGGGTCGGTGGTGGCCGAGGCGGTCGACCGGGTGCGGGTGGCGGCCGAGGCGCGCGACATCGAGCTCACCCTCGCCAGCGAGGACGGGCTGCGGGTGTTCGGGGATGCCGAGCTGCTCACCACCGCGGTCGGGAACCTGGTGACCAACGCCGTGAACTACAGCGATGCCGGCACCCGGGTGGGCATCGGGGCCCGCCGGGTCGAGGACTCGGTCGAGGTGACCGTCACCGACCAGGGCCAGGGCATCCCCGCGGCCGAGCAGGAGCGCATCTTCGAGCGCTTCTACCGGGTCGACGCCGCCCGCTCGCGCGCCACCGGCGGCACCGGACTGGGCCTGGCGATCGTCAAGCACGTCTGCGCCAACCACGGGGGCCGGGTGAGCGTCTGGAGCCAGGAAGGGCGTGGCTCGACCTTCACGATGACCCTTCCCACGGCGGCCGACCGGCCGCGCGTGGTCGCGCCCGAGGACGGCCGCAGCTGGCCGGAACCGTACGAGGAGAGAGCACTGCATGACGCGCATCCTGATCGTTGAGGACGAGGTCTCGTTCTCGGACCCGCTGTCCTACCTGCTCAGCAAGGAGGGCTACGAGGTGTCGGTGGCCGAGAACGGCCACGACGCGCTCACGGCGTTCGACGCGACCGGCGCCGACCTCGTGCTGCTCGACCTCATGCTGCCCGGGCTGAGCGGGGTAGACGTGTGCCGCGCGCTGCGCCAGCGCTCGAACGTGCCGGTGATCATGCTGACGGCCAAGGACAGCGAGATCGACAAGGTGGTCGGGCTCGAGCTGGGCGCCGACGACTACGTCACCAAGCCGTACTCCTCGCGCGAGCTGCTGGCCCGGATCAAGGCCGTGCTGCGGCGGCTGGCCGAGCCCGAGGAGATGCTGCCCACCACGCTCGAGGCGGGCCCGGTGCGGATGGACGTCGAGCGCCACGTCGTGACCGTGCGCGGCGCCCAGGTGTCGTTCCCGCTGAAGGAGTTCGAGCTGCTCGAGATGCTGCTGCGCAACACCGGGCGGGTGCTGACCCGCGTGCAGCTCATCGACCGGGTCTGGGGCAGTGACTACGTGGGCGACACCAAGACCCTGGACGTGCACATCAAGCGCCTGCGGGCGAAGGTGGAGGCCGACCCGGCCAACCCCACGCACATCCTCACCGTGCGGGGGCTGGGCTACAAGTTCGAGGTCTGAGCCAGACCTGCTCTCGAGGCCCTCAGGAGGACGAGGCGGTCAGGCCGGCGTAGATGCCCTTGTTCACCAGCACGGGCACCGTGACGACGTTGGCGCCGGCCTCGGCCGTGGTGACGGTCATCTGCACCATCGTGCCCGGGGCGACCGGGATGCCGGGGATCTCGACGCCGGTGGTGGCGTCCGACAGGGTCCGGCCCGA
>DASSQL010000518.1:0-4343 GCA_035702525.1 Ornithinibacter sp.
GCGTACTGGCGGATGGTCCACGGCTGGGTCGTGTACATCGTGGGGTACGGGCCGCGCAGGTAGGGCGGGGCCCCCGGCACGGTGTCGAGGAAGTCGAGCCCGGCGAGGTCGGCCTCGGTGTAGAGCGGCTTGACCGGGATCTGCTCCGGGGTCACCCACGGCTCGCCGTCGGGCAGCGGGGCGCCGTCGGGCCGGCCGGCACCGAGGTCGAGGGTGGTGAAGTCGGGGACGGCGCTCATCGCGAACCCTCCGTGCTGGTGGTCGTCGTGGCGGCGGCGGCCGGGTCGGGTGGGGCGCCGAGCCGGTCGAGCAGGTCGGACAGGAAGGCGACGACGTCGATGCCGTCGTGCACCTCGCCGTCGACGAGGTCGGCGGCGTCCCCCAGCTCGCTCGCCCGGCCCGCGACGAGCACCCGCTCGACGCCGGCCGAACGCAGCTCGGCGACCGCGGCCGCGCCGTGCTCGGCGTACCCCTTCGGGCTGGAGGCGAGCACCGCGACCGGCGACCCGGCATCCGCGGAGCGCAGCCCGCCGGCGGCGAGGAGGTTGGTCACGAAGGCCTGTCGCGCGCCGAACTCGCGCCGGGTGCCCAGCGTGCGTACCACGACGGCCGGGTCGCCCAGGGCGGTCGCACGGTCGCGCAGGGCCTCGTACGCCGCGGCGTCCCGGCGCGGGGCGAGCGCGCGGTCGGTGGTCGCGAGCGCGGCCCGCGGTCGACGGGTGGCCGGGGGCTGGGGCGCCGCGGGGAACATCGACACCCCGGTGATCGGGTGGCGCCGGGTTGCCAGACCGCGGTCGCGCTCGGTGCACGCCTGCTCGACCCAGCCGTGCAGCATCCCGTCGGCGAGGGCCCGCACGGCACCACCGGCGCGCTCGACCTCCTGGAAACGCGCCCACACGGCATCCGCCACCTGGTCGGTCAGGGACTCGACGTACCAGGACCCGCCGCCGGGGTCGGTGACCCGGCCGACGTTGGACTCGTCGGCGAGCAGGATCTGGGTGTTGCGGGCGAGCCGGCGGCCGAGCCGCTCGGGCAGGCCGAGCACGGTGTCGTAGGGCAGCACGGTGATCGAGTCGGCACCCCCGACCGAGGCGCCGAACCCGGCCAGGGTGCTGCGGAGCACGTTGACCCACGGGTCCTCGCGGGTGAACATCCGCAGGCTGGTGACCGCGTGGGTGCGCACCCCGCGCTGGTCCTCGACGACGCCGCAGGCCTCGCCCACCCGGGCCCAGACGCGGCGCACGGCACGCAGCGCGGCCGCGGTGAGGAACTGGTCCGCGGTGGCCCCGACGCGCAGGTCGATCTGGCCGAACGCCTCGGTCGCCGGGATGCCGGCCGCCTCGAGGTGCCGCAGGTACTCGACGCCGGTGGCGACCGCCACCGCGAGGGCGTCGACATCGGTGGCGCCGGCCTCGTGCAGCACGCGGGCGTCGACGGTGATGGCGCGCCAGCCGTCGCGGTGGGCGCACTCGCGCACGAGGTCGGCGAGCGGGCCGAGGTCGGGGGTGGTGCCGAGCCGGGCGGCCGCGCCGAACGGGTCGAGGCCGAGGTTGCCTCCGACCGACTCCCGGTCGGCGACCAGGTCGAGCAGGGCCCGGGCCGCGGCCGGCTGGTCGGTGACGGACGAGACGACGACCGGGGCGAGGTCGAGGCGCACGTCGGCGAGCACGGTGGGCAGGTCGGCCACGGCGATGCCGTCGTCGCCCAGGTGCACCCACACGGAGGTGACGCCGTGCTCGAGGTCGTCGAGCACCGCGGCCCGGGTCGCGGCCGGGTCGGGGTCGTCGTGCAGCTGGCGCACGTCCCAGGGGGTCGTCGCGTCGCGCAGCGCCCGGCCGCGGGTGAACGGCATCGCGCCCGGGACGCCGAGCTCGCGGTCCTCGCGCAGGTAGAGGGCGTCGACCTCGAGTCCGCCCTCGAGGTGGCGGCGCAGGGCGGCCTCGGCAGCGGGGCCGTCGAGGCGGGCGTCGTCGGCGCGGCCCTTGTTGAGCACGGCGGCGACGAGGTGCTGCCACTCGTCGCGACCCTGCTGCGGGAAGCCGGCCGCCAGGCCGGGGCCCCGACCGGAGGTCTGGTCGGTGGTCTGGTCGACCGACGCGTCCGTCATCGTGCTCCCTCTCCGACGGCGGCCGGCTGCGGTGCCGGCGCGGCCGCCCGTGCCACGCACCCGGCCGGCTCGGGGCGGCCCTCGATGGCCGTGAGCGGTCGGGACGGGCCCGTCACGAGCCCGTGGCACCACCCTAGTGGCGGGTCAAAGTGCCGTTCACCGTGGCTGGCGAGAGATGCCGCACACCGTCCGATCGGTGCGCCGGGCGGGCGGCATCAGGGGTCAGGCGGGGTCGATCGGGGCGAAGGCCGCTCCCAGCGAGCGCAGCCGCGCCTCACCGCCGTCGACAGCGGTGAGCACGCACAGCCCCTGCTCGGTGGCGGCGACGGAGTGCTCCCAGTGCGCCGCGCGGGACCGGTCGCGGGTGGCGACGGTCCACTCGTCGTCGAGCACGATGTTGTCCTGGTTGCCGAGCGCCACCATCGGCTCGATGCAGATCGTGGTGCCGTCGACGACCTTGGGGCCCTTGCCGGTGACCCGGTAGTTGGGCACCTGCGGGTCCATGTGCATCGAGGTGCCGATGCCGTGGCCCACGTAGTCCTCGACGATGCCGTACTCGCGGCCGCGACGGCCGCCGCTCTCGGTGAGGCTGTCCTCGACGGCCGCGCCGACGGCGTAGAGGCTCTCGCCCACGCGCAGGGCGGTGATGCCGGCCCACAGCGAGGCCTCGGTGTCGTCGATCAGCTCGAGGTCCTCGGGCCGGGCGACCTCGGGGCCGCCGACGACGACGCTGACCGCGGCGTCGCCGTTCCACAGGCCCACCTGGGCGCCGCAGTCGATCGAGAGCAGGTCGCCCTCGGCCAGCACCCGCGGGCCCGGGATGCCGTGCACGATCTCCTCGTTCACCGAGGTGCACAGGGTGTGCCGGTAGCCGGGCACCAGCTGGAAGTTCGGGATGCCGCCGTGGTCGCGGATGTGGGTCTCGGCCAGGGCGTCGAGCTCGAGGGTGGTCATGCCGGGGCGTACCGACGCCTGGAGCAGCTCGAGCGTGCGCCCGACGAGCAGGCCGGCGGTGCGCATGCCGGCGAGCTGCTCGGGCGTCTTGCCCTCACAGCGATCACGGTTGAACAGACCCATGCCGCGAAACCCTACCGGCGCACCCCCGCCTCCCCCACATCCCGCAGTCCCGGGGCCACGTACAGGGTCGAGGGTAGAGAACACGCCGTACCGGATGCCGTGCGCACGGTGTGTTCTCTACTCTCGTCCCGGCGAGGTGCCGGGTCAGGCGATGCGCAGGGTCGACAGGTCGAGGTCGAGGGCCTGCGCGAAGCGAGTGAGGGTGAACCGCCGCCGGGCGCCCCGGTGCAGGTCCTCGGCCCAGAGCTCCTTGACCCGCCAGCCGTGGCCCTCGACCAGGTCGCGACGGAACGCGTCGGCGCTGCGTCGGCGGCGATCGGCATGGGGCTCGCCCTGGTACTCCCCGACCACCCGCTGCCGGCGCCAGACCAGGTCGCCCTCGGCGAGCCACCCACCGGCGGAGTCGGTCAACGGCGCGTTCACCTCGGGCTCGGGGAACCCTGCGCCGACGAACATCAGGCGTGCCCTGGTCTCCCCCGGTGACCGGACCCCCGGCCGCACGAGGGTCAGGGCCTGGCGCAGCGCGACTGCGCCACGCGGTCGGCACCGGGCGGACAGCGCCTCGTGCAGGGCCCGCACCCCGACCGCCCGGCCGGCCCTGGCGTCGAGCAGCGCCACGACCGCGTCGCCCACCACCACGAGGTCCGGGATCGACAGCGACCCACGGGGCAGCTCGCCGAGGTCGCACCAGGTGTCGGCGAGGTCGACGACGCGCACCGCGGAGCCGGCGGGCGAGGCCACGGCCCTCAGCTCGAGCCCCCGGTGCCCCACCACCCCGGCTCGCTTCGCCATGCCGTCACGGGTCGGTGCGATGACGTGCAACGGGGCGGCGCCGTCGGTGGCCGCCTGCTCGAGCGCCCGGGGCAGCGGCAGCCCCCACAGCAGGGCCGCGGTGACGTGCGAGAAGGCCCGGTCGCCGGGCATCGCCAGCGCGAAGGCGGCCGCGCGCTCGACCAGCGTCTCGGGCTCGGTCAACGCCCGCACTCCCCGGGTCGGCCGCGTCAGGTCGCCGCGCCCGAGCCGCTGGGCGGGCACCCCGAGGCCCCGGGCCCGGGCGGTGCTGAACGGTCCGGGCCCGAGCTCGACCGGGAGCGGTGAGGGGCGCACGGTGACAGCGTCACCGAAACGGGCGCACGGCATCCGTCGTCATCCACAGGCC
>DASSQL010000519.1:0-2559 GCA_035702525.1 Ornithinibacter sp.
ACACCGCGACGCTGACCGGTCGCATGCTGAAGCACAACATCCGCTCGATCGACACGGTCATGACCGTGCTCATCACGCCGATCATGATCCTGCTGGCGTTCGTCTTCGTCATCGGCGGAGCCATCAGCATCCCCGGCGTGAGGTACGTCGACTACATCATGCCGGTCATCCTGCTGATGACGATCGCCTCCGGGGTGGCCTACACGGCCTTCCGGGTCAACAACGACGTCACCTCGGGCATGTTCGCCCGGCTGCGCACGATGCCGATCGCCCGGTCGTCGATCCTCGGCGGCCACGTCGTCGCCTCGGTGGTCATCAACGCGGTGTCGGTGGCCCTCGTCTTCGCCTTCGGGCTGCTCGTCGGCTACCGGCCGCACGCCACCATGGGTGGCTGGCTGACCACGGTCGGCCTGGTGCTGCTCACCCTGGTGGCCTTCACGACGGTCGGCGTCGCCTTCGGGCTGATCTCCGCCTCCGCCGAGGGGTCGTCGATGTTCTCCTACCTGCTCCTGGCGCTGCTGTTCGTCTCGTCGGGATTCGCGCCCACGTCGACGATGTCGACCGGGCTGCAGGCGTTCGCCGACCACCAGCCGATGACCCCGCTCATCGACTCGCTGCGCACCACCCAGCTCGGACAGCCCGCCGGGGCCGACCCCTGGGTCGCCGCTGCGTGGCTGGTCGCCATCACCGTCGTGTTCGCGCTGCTCGCCCACCGGGCGGGCGGGCGGCCGCCCAAGGCCGCCGCCTGACCCTCGCGGGCGGCGCACCACACGGCATCCGGATGCCGTTCCCGTCCCGGCCTCGACCGCGTCACCGCGGTCGGGGCCAGGTCGGCTACTCGCAGGCGACCCCGTCACCGTCACGGTCGAGCTTGCGCGAGTAGCCGGGCTGGCCGACACGCAGCGGCGCCGCTCCGGCGGCCCGCACGGCGTCGCAGTTCGCGTAGTACGTGCTCGACGAAGAGGTCGGGGGCGTGGGCGCGGGCGCGCTGCTGCGGGGCAGGGCAGCCACCGTGGGTGCCGAGCCGGCTCCGGGCAGTGGAGTCGTCGGGCACCTCGACAGCACGCGCACCATCGCCTCGCGCTCGGCCGTGGTGACCCACACTCCGTACTTGAGCTTCACGGCGACCTGGCGGGCCACGTACTGGCAGCGGAAGGCCTTGTTGGGGGGAAGCCATGTCGCGGCGTCCCCGTCGCCCTTGGACCTGTTGGCCCCGGCATCGACCGCCAGCAGGGTCAACGGGTCGTTGGCGAACGCGAGCCGCTTGCCGGCCGACCAGCGGGCCGCGCCCTTCTGCCAGGCATCCGAGAGGGGCACGAGGTGGTCGATGTCGATCTCGCTGGCCCCGCCGAGCACGAAACGGATCGCCGAGCCGGTGTACGGGTCGGGCGCTCGGGTGCCGGCGAGCACCTTGCACCAGTTCTTCATGGTCTTGTGGGTGAGGTCGCGGCGCAGGATGTCGTTGCGGGTGTCGCAGCCGTTGCGGTCGGTGTCGAACCAGGCCTGGCCGAACAGGTCTCGGGAGTACCCCGTCTTCGGGGCGCGGCCCTTGACGGTCAGCCGTGCGACCGCGGCCAGGGCAGTGCCCTTGGCCGCCTTGACCGGTGGGGTCGCGGTCGTCGTGGGAGAGGGCGACGGGGTCGGGCTCACGGTCGGCGGGACCGTCGGTTGCGGGGTGGCGGTCGGCGCGGCCGTTGCCGACGGGTCTGGCGCGACGGATGACGCGGTGGCCGCCGGCGGCGGGACCTGCGGGTCGGCGGTGGCGCCCCCGACGACGGCGAGCGCGATCGCGACGCCGAGCGCGGCCCCACCGGCGGCCCGGGTACGCAGGCGCGCCCAGGGAACCCGACCGCGGACCAGCGCGACGACGGCGACGACGAACACGTAGAACCCGGCGAGGCTGAACAGGCCGCTGACGCCAGAGGTCGCGGCACCGAGCAGCGCCGTCAGGCCCAGCCCACCCCAGCCGAACAGGCTGGCGGGGTGCCACCCCGCCCGAGCACTCATCTGTCCTCTTCGTCCGTGGCACCGCGACCCTCGCAGCGCACCTGCGACGCTAGCCACGGATGCCGGCGGCCGTGGTCGCTTCCGGCCAACCCGAGCCGAACGACCGATGCCCGGGCGCAGCCGGCCGCGTCCACGTGTGCGGTCGTCATCACCGCACCCGTCGCCCTGGTCAAGCTGCCTCCCGTGACCTGGAGGGCGTCGTGGTGTCGTTCAGGTGTGTGAGCGCGCTCGGGCGGGGGCATCGGTGTGGGCGCACCGCCCGGATGCCGATGATTGCCGCGCGGAGCGCGCAGGTGGACGATGAGCTCAGGTAGGCCGAGATCGCGACGGTGGTGGGCGATGCACGCACGGGCAGGTCCCCCTGGCAGATGGGCGGCGGCGGCCGCCGTGCTGCTCGCGCTGGCCGTCTCACCGCAGCCGGCAGCGGCACGGGACTTCCCGATCCCCGAGAGCTCGGCGCGGTTCCGGGCTGCGGGCGCGCCCTCGGTCCCGTCGGCCACGGCCGACATGAGCAGCTTCGACTGCGACCGGTTGAGGGTCAGGATCACGCTG
>DASSQL010000520.1:0-8574 GCA_035702525.1 Ornithinibacter sp.
CGCCACCGTATGCCGTGCCGCAGCGCCGTCGGGCGCCGGCCAGGGACGCGATCAGTGCGCGATCAGGGCGCGGGGCGGCCGAGGCGCGCGCTCAACGAGCTCGCGGCCCGCTTGACCGCGACCACGATGGCCGCGGCCGCCTCCCCGTCGACGTCGGCCTGGGGGTACGTGACCGCCACCCCGGCCACCGGGTAGTCGTTGTGGTCGAGCACGGCCACGGCGACCGAGCCGAGACCCGGCGTCACGAGCCCGTCCTCGACGGCGTGCCCGCGCTGCCGCACGGACTGCAGCTGCGAGCGCAGCTGGGTGGTCGAGGTCGGCCCGCGGCCGTCGCGCTGCACCAGCGCCGCCCGGTCGGGGTACAGCGCCCGCACCTGCGCCGCGGGCAGGGTGGCGAGCATCGCCAGCCCGGATGCCGTGAGCACGGCCGGCAGCCGCACGCCGACGTCCGTCACCAGCAGCGGACGGCCCGGCGCGCGCTGCTCGATGACGTAGAGCACGTCGCGCCCGTGCAGCACCGCGAGGTGCGCGTTCTGGCCGGTGGAGTCGACGAGCCGGTCCATCGCGCCGCGGGCCATCCGCTCCAGGGGCGCCTGCCGCTGGTACGCCGACCCGAGCTCGTACGCCGCCAGGCCCAGGCCGTAGCGGCGCTCCTCGGGCAGGTGCCGCACGTAGCCGCGGTCGACCAGCACGGCGAGCAGGTGGTAGACGCTCGACCGGGGCAGCCCGAGGTCGCGGGCGATGGCGGCGGCCGGCACCGGCTCCCCGCGGCGGGCGATGAGGGCGAGCACGTCGAGGGCCTGGCCGGCGGCGGGAGCGTTGGCCACGGTCAGCCCACCCAGCGGTAGCGACGCTCGGGCCGACCCGTCGAGCCGTAGCGCAGCCGGACGTCGGCCTGGCCCGTGGTCACGAAGTGCTCGAGGTAGCGGCGGGCGCTGACCCGGGAGAGGCCGACGACCTCGGCGACCTCGGTGGCCGACAGGGTGCCGTCGGCCGAGCGCAGGGCGTCCTGGGCGAGCAGGGCGGTCTCGGCGCTCATCCCCTTGGGCAGGGCGACGGGGGTGCCGGAGCTGCCTGCCGCCCGGACGAACACCCGGTCGACGTCATCCTGCCCGTGCACCTGGGTGCGGTCGAGGAGCCGGCGCTGGGCGGCGTACCGCTGCAGGCGCTCCTCGAGGTCGGCGAATCCGAACGGCTTGAGCACGTAGTCGGCCACCCCCAGCCGCACGGCCGCGCGCACGGCGTCACCTTCCTTGGCCGCGGTGATGACGATGGCGTCACACGGGTGCGGCAGGGTGCGCAGGTCGGCGAGCAGGTCGAGCCCGAACCGGTCGGGCAGGTAGAGGTCGAGCAGAAGGAGGTCCGGCCGCAGCTCCGCAACGGCCTCCGCCGCCTCGGCACCCGAGTGCGCCACCCCGACCACCTCGAACCCGTCGACGCGCCCGACGAATCCCACGTGGATGCGGGCCACCATGAAGTCGTCGTCGACCACGAGCACGCGGATCACGAGAACGACTCCACCGCAACGGGTTCGCTCAGGTTGGTGACACCGAGTCGAGCGACGAAGGACGTCACGCCACCGTCGCGTTCGACGTGGATCTCGCCGCCACGTCGGCGGCACACGAGGCGGGTCAGGGCCAGCCCGACTCCGTGCTCCATGGGGTCGACGCGCTTGGTCGTGACCCCGTGCTCGAACACGGTGGGCACGAGCTCGTCGGGGATGCCCGGGCCCGAGTCGGACACCACGATCTCGACCGTGCTCGCGTCCTGCCGGATCCGCACCTTGACCCAGGCCGTGGATGCCGTGCCACGGGGGGCGTGCTCCAGCGCGTTGTCGACGAGGTTGCCGAGCACGGTGGCGACGTCGGCGGCATCCCCCGGCTCCAGGCGTCCGAGCATCGTCTCGTCGCTGATCGTCAGCTCGACCCGGCGCTCGTTGGCCGTCGCGACCTTGGCCATGAGGAGCGCGGCGATCGTGGGGTCGCGTACGAGCGTGTTGACGGTCAGGTCGAGGGCGTCGCGCCGCTCGCTGAGGGCGTCGACGTAGCGCACCACCTCGTCGAGCTCACCGATCTGGATGAGCCCGCTGATGGTGTGCAGCTGGTTGGCGAACTCGTGGGCCTGGGCGCGCAGCACGTGGGCCGTCGAGCGGAACGACCCGATCTCCTGCTCGAGGTCGGCCAGCGCGGTGCGGTCGCGCATCGTCGTGACGGTGCCGAGCACCCGGTCGCCGCTCACGACCCGCATCGTGCTCATGACGAGCACGCGGCCGCGCCGGATCACCACCTCGTCGCGGGCTGCGGTGACGTGGTCGTCGGGCTCGGAGCCGTCGGTCTCCCGGGGCCGGGGGTTCTCGCCGACCAGGACCTCGCGCAGTCGGCCCTCGATCCGCAGGTCGTCGATCGAGGTGCCGATGGCGTGCTCGGGCAGGTCGAGCAGGTGGCGCGCGACCTCGTTGACCAAGGTGATGCGGTGCTGCGGGTCGAGAGCGACCACCCCCTCGGCGATGCCGCGCAGCATCGCCTCGCGGTGCTCGGCGAGGCCGGCGATCTCGCGCGGCTCCATCCCGCGAGTCTGGCGCTTGATCCGGCGGGACAGGAGCCAGGAGCCACCCAGCCCGACCGCGAGCGCGATGCCGAGGTAGGTGAGCAGGTAGGACGACGTGCCCTGCAGGCGCTCCCACGTCGACGGCACGCGCTCGGCCACCATCACCGTGCCGAGGTGGGCGCCCACGGCATCCGTCGACTCGCCGAGCACCGGCACCTGCGAGACGAGGTGGTCGACGCCGTCCACCTCGAGGGTCCCGGACCAGCTCGCGCCGCCCTCCACCCGTGGGCTGCCGAGCACCATCCGGCTGCCCTCGATCGACGGGTCGGTCGAGACGCGCACGTCGAGGTCGGTCTCGGCGAAGCTCACCGACGAGACCCCGGTCTGGGTCACGAGGCTCTGGGCCAGGGTGGCGAGCCCGGTCCGGGTCTCGGGCTCGGCGAGGCTGGCGCGCACGAGCGGGCTCACGGCGATCTGTTCGGCGAGGCCGGCGACCCGCCGTCCCTCGACGCGTTCGAAGGTTGCTGCGGTCTGCGCGAGCGATACCCCCGCGACGGCGATCAGGACGACGACGATGATCGCGAGCTGGAGGGCGAACAGCTGCCCCGCCAGCGTCGGGCGACGTCGCCTGCGCGTGACCACTATGAACTCAACCTTCTCTGCCGACAGAAGCGCGACAGTAACCCACTCCCGCACCCACGATCATCGCGTTCCTCTCCCCCACACGAAAGTGAACTCAACGATGAGACTTCACCGCATCGCCCTGGGCGCCGTCCTCGCGGCCACGCTCGCCACCACCGGCTGCGGGGCCACCAAGGACCAGGGGTCCGGCGACTCGTCGGCCGCCTCCGGAGGTGCCGCCGCGCCCGCCACCGGCCTGCAGTACATGGTTCCCAACGCCCCCGGCGGCGGGTACGACACGACCGCCCGTGCCGCGGCGCAGGTGATGGAGAAGGAGGGCATCACGGGATCGGTGCAGGTCTTCAACCTCCCCGGCGCCGGGGGCACCGTCGGCCTGCAGCGCGTCGTGAACGAGAAGGGCAACGGCAAGCTCGCGATGCAGATGGGCCTGGGCGTCGTCGGAGCCGCCTACACGCAGAAGTCGAAGGCCTCGCTGAACGACACCACTCCGATCGCCAAGCTGATCGAGGAGGCCGGCGCGATCGTGGTGCCCAAGGACTCCCCGTACACCGACATCAACCAGCTGGTGGCGGCGTGGAAGAAGGACCCCAAGTCGCTGGCGGTCGGCGGCGGTTCCTCGCCCGGCGGCCCGGACCACCTGCTGCCCATGCAGCTCGCCCAGGCGGTCGGCATCGACCCCAAGACCGTCAGCTTCGTCTCCTACGACGGCGGCGGCGAGCTCCTTCCGGCGCTGCTCGGCAACAAGATCGCCTTCGGTGCCTCCGGCTTCGGTGAGTTCCTCGACCAGGTCGAGGCCGGCGACGTCCGGGTGCTCGCGGTGACCAGCGCCGATCGGGTCGACGCCCTGAAGGACGTGCCGACCCTGAAGGAGAAGGGCATCGACCTCGAGTTCACGAACTGGCGCGGGGTCGTGGCGCCCCCCGGCCTGTCGGCCGAGGACAAGCAGGTCTGGATCGACGCGTTCACCAAGATGCACGAGTCCGCCGCGTGGAAGGCCGAGCTCGAGAAGCGCGGCTGGGTCGACGCCTTCGCCACCGGCGACGAGTTCGGCACCTTCCTCAAGGAGCAGGACACCCAGGTGGCGACGCTCCTGCAGACCCTCGGCCTGGCATGACCGTCGAGGCCACCACGGCCCCGAGCCGGGTCAGGGACCGCGCGCAGTACGGCCTGTGCGCGGCCCTGGCCCTGCTCGGGCTGGTCGTCATCTGGGACGCCACCCGGATCGGTGCCGCGACGAGCAGCAACGACCCGGTCGGTCCGAAGGCGCTGCCCTTCGTCATCGGCGCCGCACTCCTCCTGGTGTCGGCCCTCTACGCCCTGGACGTCTCGCGCGGCGGGGTCGGTGAGCAGGAGGCCGGCGAGGACGTCGAGCTGGGCCACGCGGCCGACTGGAAGACCGTGGCCATGCTCGGCGGCGCCTTCCTGCTCAACGCCGTGCTCATCGAGCGGCTCGGCTGGGTGATCAGCGGCGCGCTGCTGTTCGCCATGTCGGCCTTCGCCCTCGGCAACCGCCACCACGTGCGTGGCCTCGCGATCGGTATCGCGCTGAGCCTCATCACGTTCTACGCCTTCGCGATCGGTCTCGGCGTCAACCTGCCGGCCGGCATCCTGCAGGGGATCCTCTGATGGACAACGTCTCCGCACTCCTCGGTGGCTTCGCCGACGTCATCACGCCGATGAACCTCCTCTTCGCGCTGCTCGGCGTCATCGTGGGAACGGCGGTCGGGGTGCTGCCCGGCATCGGGCCGGCGATGACCGTCGCGCTGCTGCTGCCGATCACCTACGGGTTGCCGGTCGAGCAGTCGCTCATCCTCTTCGGCGGCATCTTCTACGGCGGCATGTACGGCGGCTCGACCACGTCCATCCTGCTCAACACCCCCGGTGAGTCCGCCTCCGTCGTCACCGCGCTCGAGGGCAACAAGATGGCCAAGTCGGGCCGGGCGGCGCAGGCCCTGGCGACCTCGGCCATCGGCTCGTTCATCGCCGGCACCATCGGCACGATGCTCATCGTCCTGGTGATGCCGCAGGTCGTGGACTTCGCGATCTCGCTGGGGTCACCCGAGTTCCTCGCCATCATCCTGGTCGCGTTCGTCGGCACGGCCGCGATCCTCGGGTCCTCCCGGGTGCGCGGCTTCGCCGCCCTGCTGATCGGCATCACGCTGGGTCTCGTGGGTACCGACTTCGTCACCGGCCAGCAGCGGCTCACCTTCGGCAGCCCCTTCCTCGCCGACAACATCGACGTCGTCGTCATCGCGGTGGGCATCTTCGCCGTCGGTGAGGCGCTGTGGGTGGCGGCCCACCTGCGTCGCAGGGCCGCGACCGTCATCCCGGTGGGTCGGCCCTGGCTGTCCAAGGCCGACTGGGGACGCTCGTGGAAGCCGTGGCTGCGCGGCACCGCACTCGGCTTCCCGTTCGGGGCCATCCCCGCCGGCGGTGCGGAGATCCCGACGTTCCTGAGCTACCTCGCCGAGCGCAAGCTCTCCAAGCACCCCGAGGAGTTCGGCAAGGGCGCCATCGAGGGCGTCGCCGGCCCGGAGGCCGCCAACAACGCATCGGCCGCGGGCACGATGGTGCCGCTGCTCGCGCTCGGCCTGCCCACCAACGCCACGGCGGCGATCATCCTCGCGGCGCTGATGAGCTACGGCATCGAGCCGGGCCCGCTCCTGCTGACCAAGGAGCCCGACCTGGTCTGGATGCTGATCGCCAGCCTGTTCATCGGCAACTTCTTCCTCCTCGTGCTCAACCTGCCGCTGGCGCCGACCTGGGCCAAGCTGCTGCGCATCCCGCGCCCCTATCTCTACGCCGGGATCCTCTTCTTCGCGTCGATGGGTGCCTATGCCGTGCAGGGGCAGCCGTTCGACCTCTTCCTGCTGCTCGCGCTCGGCCTGCTCGGCTTCGCCATGCGGCGCTTCGGCCTCCCCGTGCTGCCGCTGATCGTCGGCGCCATCCTCGGCCCGCTGTTCGAGCGGCACCTGCGCCGGTCGCTGCAGACGACCGGTGGAGACGCCTCCGGGCTGTTCGGTGGGCCGGTGGCCTGGGTCTGCTACGGCATCGTCATCGTCGTCCTGCTCTGGCCGTTGGTCGCCCGGCTGCGCCGGGTCGTCGACCGGGGCACCGGGAACGACGACGGCCCCCGCGACGACGACGGGCCGTCCGGGCCCGTGTCGACCGCCTCCGTCCACACCTGGGAAGGACCCGGATCATGACCGTCCTCGTCGGCTACGTCCCCACGGCGCTCGGGGAGGCCACCTTGCGGGCCGGGGTGCAGGAGTCCAGGCGCCGCTCCGAACCCCTCCTGGTCGTCAACATGTCGCGTGACGACGTGCTCGTCGACGCCCACCGGGCGGCCACCGACGACCTCGACCGCGTCGAGCGCGACGTCACCGAGCTCGGCGTCGACGTCGAGGTGGTGCGCATCGAGCAGGGCAGCGACCCGGCCGACGCGCTCGTGCGGGTGGCCGAGGACCGCGACGCCTCGGTGATCGTCATCGGCCTCCGCCACCGCAGCCCCGTCGGGAAGCTGATCATGGGCTCGTCCGCGCAGCGGATCCTGCTCGACGCACGGTGCCCGGTCCTCGCCGTCAAGGAGGACCTCGCGTGAGCGTCTCGACAGCCGACCTGTGGGACGAGCGCGGCGACGAGCTGCAGTCCTGCTCCCTGCAGCTGCGCCACTTCGGCGGCCGCACCACGTTCTCCGGCGCCATCAGCACCGTGCGGTGCCACCGCGACAACGCCCTGGTCAAGGCCGCCCTGGCCGAGCCGGGCGAGGGGCGGGTGCTCGTCGTCGACGGCCAGGGGTCGCTGGAGTCAGCGCTCATGGGCGACCTGATCGCGGCGTCGGCCGTCGCGCACGGCTGGTCGGGCGTGGTCATCAACGGTGCGGTGCGCGACGTGGCCGCCCTGCGTGACCTGCCGCTGGGGGCCCTGGCCCTCGGGTCGAACCCGCGCAAGAGCGCCAAGGACGGGTTGGGGGAGCGCGACGAGCCGGTGGCGTTCGGTGGGGTCGAGTTCCTGCCCGGGCAGACCGTCTGGGCCGACGAGGACGGGGTCGTCGCCACCCGCCCCTGACCCGCGAGGTCAGGCCTGGTCGTCGAGGCGGGTCAGGATGCGGCGCAGCGCGGCCTGGTCGCGGTCGGACAGTTGCGAGAAGTAGGCGTGCGAGTCGGCCCGCCGGGCGGCGTCGATCTCGGCGACCAGACCGCGCCCGGATGCCGTGAGCGTCACCACCGTGGCCCGCCGGTCGGTGGGGTCAGGGGTGCGCTGCACCAGTCCCCGCTCCTCGAGGGCGTCGACCACGTCGGTGACCGA
This sequence comes from Ornithinibacter sp., assembly GCA_035702525.1. Taxonomy (GTDB): domain Bacteria; phylum Actinomycetota; class Actinomycetes; order Actinomycetales; family Dermatophilaceae; genus Fodinibacter. The sequence goes on from DASSQL010000520.1 coordinate 7,498, forward strand.
GCGGGGGGCCACCCGAAGGTGGCCCGCGAGCTCGCCCGGACGGATCTCCTCGTGCCGCGCGACCACCCGCAGCGCCCTCGCCTGGTGCGGTGCGAGGTCCCAGGGCGCCGTGACGGCGGCACCGCGCTGCCGCAGGCCCCGGGCCACCCGCATGACGAGGTCACCGAGGTCGGCCTCGGTCTGTCGGTCGGGCCGGGAGGTGCTCACCCGGGAATGCTAGCGCCACGTGCTGCGTTGGGCTCATTGTGAGGTAACCTCACGATAAGACTTCCGACCTCCAGCTCCTGACCGAGAGGAGGGGTGCGCATGACAGCCACCCTCACCCAGACCCGTTCCCCCCGTCCCACCGAACAGACCGGCGCCGCCCTCGCGGTGACCACCGCCCTCCCCGGTGCCGCCGGCGCGCCCGACCCCACGGCATCCCACGGCGGTGGCCGTGGCGGCGGTCGTGGGGGTGCGATGCGCGTCGACCCGCGTGACCGCGCCCAGCTCGCCGAGACCCCGGTGCCCCTGTCGCGGGTGCTCGCGCTCTTCCGGCCGCACCGCCTGAGGGTGGCCGTCGTCGTCGCGATCATCGTCGTGACCAGCGTCGTCGCCCTCGCCCAGCCCTTCCTCGTGCGTGAGGTGGTCGACGTCGCCCTGCCGCAGCAGGACGCGCGGCTGCTGCTGATGGCCGTCGGCGCGATGGTCGCCGTCGCGGTCGTGACGCAGCTGCTCGGGGTCGTGCAGACCTGGCTGTCGACGCAGGTCGGGCAGCGCGTGATGCACGAGCTGCGCACCTCCGTGTTCGCGCACCTGCAGCGCCAGTCGCTCGGCTTCTTCACCCGCACCCGCGGTGGTGAGGTGCAGTCGCGCCTCACCAACGACGTGAACGGGATGCAGGGCGTCGTCACCTCGACCGCCACGTCGATCGCCTCCAACCTGACCACGGCCGTGGCCACCACCGTCGCGATGGTCGCGCTGTCGTGGCGGTTGTCGCTGCTCTCGCTGCTCGTCATCCCGCCGGCCCTGTGGCTGACCCGCAAGGTCGCGCTGCTCCGCCGCGCGGTGACCGCCGCGCAGCAGCGGCACCTGGCC
>DASSQL010000521.1:0-7323 GCA_035702525.1 Ornithinibacter sp.
CACGCCGAGCTGATGGCGCGCTCGACGGTGCTGGTCGGCCATGGGGGCCACGGCACGACGATGCAGGCGCTGGCCCATGACCTCCCCGTGCTGGTGCTGCCGATGGACGACAAGACCGACCAGCCGCTGGTGGGCCGCAGCCTCGAGCGGGCGGGCGCCGGTCGGGTACTGGCTCGGACGGCATCCGTGGATGCCATTGCCCGGGCGGTGGGTGCGCTGCTCGCCGACGGGCCCCATCGCACCTCCGCCGCCGGGCTGGGCGCGCTGGTGCGGGCAGCCGCCGGGGCACGCGGGGGAGCGGATGCCGTCGAGGGCGCGCTCGCGGGTCGCGCTCACCTCTACGGAGGGTAAAAGAATCGCAAGACTTCGGTTCCGAACCCACATGTAAAGCGTTTACGCACCTACGTTTCTCGGCTGGACCCATCACCCGGACGGCGCGTGCCGACCGGACACCACCGAGGAGCAACGATGCCCCGTCCCCGACGCCTGTACGCCGTCCTGCTGGGGTGCGCCCTCGTCGCAGTCCCCGGCGTGGTCGCGGCCACCCCTGCTACGGCCGCGGCCACGTCGGTCGCCCTGGTCGGCGACCTGCAGAGCGAGGTGGGGTGCTCGGCCGACTGGCAGCCCGAGTGCACCGCCAGCGAGCTCGCGCGGGTCGGCGACACCTCCGAGTACCGCGCGACGTTCGACGTGCCGGCCGGCGAGTGGAACTTCAAGGTCGCGCTCAACGACTCGTGGGACGTCAACTACGGGGCGGGCGGTGCGTTGAACGGCGGCAACATCCCGCTACTGCTCGCGGGCCCCGCGAAGATCACCTTCAGCTACGACGACACCACGCACCAGGTGGGCTTCACGCCCGTGGTCGACGAGGACACCACCGCGGCCGACGCGTCGCTGGCGAGGGCCTCGCTGCGGTCCTCGCTGACCCGTGAGCGCTTCTACTTCGTCATGGCCGACCGGTTCGCGAACGGCTCGACCGCCAACGACGAGGGCGGGCTCACCGGGGGCCCCCTGACCACCGGCTTCGACCCCACGGCCAAGGGGTTCTACCACGGCGGGGACCTCAAGGGCATCACGGCCAGGCTCGACTACATCAAGCGCCTCGGCACCACGGCCATCTGGCTGACGCCCAGCTTCAAGAACAAGCCGGTGCAGGGCGCCCCGGGCCAGGAGAGCGCGGGCTACCACGGCTACTGGATCACCGACTTCACCCAGATCGACCCGCACCTCGGCACCAACGCCGACATGGAGCAGCTGATCGACGCGGCGCACGCCAAGGGGATGAAGGTCTTCTTCGACATCATCACCAACCACACCGCCGACGTCATCGACTACAAGGGTGGCCAGCACCAGTACGTCTCCAAGAAGGCCTCGCCCTACGAGAAGGCCGACGGCACCACCTTCGACGACCGCGACTACGTGAACCAGACCTTCCCGGCGATGGATCCCGCGACGTCCTTCCCGTACGTGCCGTTCTTCCACGGCGACGACGCCACCGCCAAGACCCCGGCGTGGCTGAACGACCCGCTGATGTACCACAACCGGGGCGACTCGACCTTCGCCGGCGAGTCGTCGACCTACGGCGACTTCTCCGGGCTCGACGACCTGTTCACCGAGCGGCCCGAGGTCGTCGAGGGGATGGGCGACATCTACAAGAAGTGGGTCGACTTCGGCATCGACGGATTCCGGATCGACACCGTCAAGCACGTGAACATCGAGTTCTGGCAGAAGTTCGTGCCCGACATCCTGGCCGAGGCGGCCAAGGTCAGGAACGACGACTTCTTCGCGTTCGGCGAGGTCTACGACGGCAACCCGGCCGTGATGTCGCAGTACACGACCGAGGGCAAGCTGCAGGCGACCCTCGACTTCGGCTTCCAGCAGCAGGGCGTCGACTTCGCCAAGGGCAAGCCGGCGAGCGTGCTGGCCGACTTCTTCAGCAAGGACGACTGGTACACCGACGCCGACAGCAACGCCTACCAGCTGCCCACCTTCCTCGGGAACCACGACATGGGCCGGGCCTCGATGTTCCTCAAGGCCGACGGCCAGAGCGAGGCCGAGCACCTGAAGCGGGTGAAGTTCGCCGACTCGCTGATGTTCACCTCACGTGGCAACCCCGTGACCTACTACGGCGACGAGCAGGGCTTCGTCAGCACCGGTGGCGACCAGGCCGCCCGCGAGGACATGTTCGCCAGCAAGGTCGACCTGTACAACACCGAGGACGTGCTCGGCGGCCCGGAGGGGTCGCGCGACCGGTACGACACCAAGCACCCGCTCTACCGGCACATCGCCGAGCTCTCCGAGCTGCGCGCCGAGAACCCGGCCCTCGCCGACGGGGCCCAGGTCAACCGCTTCGCTGCCGACGGGGCCGGCATCTTCGCCACCTCGCGGATCGGCGCCGGCACCAAGGGCGGTAAGAACGCCGGGCAGGTCGAGTACGTGGTGGCCGCGAACAACGACACCAAGGCCGCCACCGCCACCTTCCCGACCTGGACCAAGGGCAGGGGCGCGGTCTTCACCCCGGTCTACGGCACCGACAAGGCCGTCAAGCCCGCCGCCGACGGCTCGGTGAAGGTCACCGTGCCCCCGCTCACCGTGAGCGTCTGGAAGGCCAACAAGCCCATCTCCACCTCCGGTGCGGCGCCGACGGTCGAGACGGTGCTCGCCGACGGCGGCGCGTACGGCCGCACCGAGGTCAGGGCAGACGTGCAGGCGAGCACCTTCGCCCAGACCACGTTCCTGTGGCGCAAGGTCGGCGAGACGAAGTGGAACAACCTCGGCACCGACGACAACGCGCCGTTCCGTGTCTTCCACGACGTGTCCGGCATCCCGCTCGCGACGCCGCTCGAGTACCGCGCGATCGTCAAGGATGCCGCGGGTCGCGTCGCCGGGGACTCCTCCACGACGCAGGTGGTCAAGCCGCCGACCCAGACCGTGCCCGAGCTCGGCGACCCGGTGGCCCAGCCCAGCGCGGTGTCGGTGCCCGGTACGCACAACTCGGAGATGGGCTGCTCGTCGTCGCTCGGCGTCAACGGCGACTGGGCACCCAACTGCGACCAGGCCCAGCTCGCACTCGACCCCAACGACAAGATCTGGAAGAAGACGTTCACCCTGCCCGCCGGGCCCTACGCCTACAAGGCCGCCATCAACCGTGACTGGACCGAGGCCTACGGCCGCGGCGGCGGGTCGGACAACATCGACTACGAGACCGACGGCACGGTGACCTTCTACTACGACCACGCCACGCACTGGGTGACCTCGGACGAGGAGGGCCCGATCATCACGGTGCCCGGCTCGTTCCAGAAGTCGCTCGGCTGCTCGGCCGACTGGGACCCGGCGTGCATGCGCCCCTGGCTGCAGGACAAGGACGGCGACGGGGTCTACGCCCTGGCGACGACGCAGATCCCCGCGGGCACCTACGAGTTCAAGGTCGCGCACGGGTTGTCCTTCGACGAGAGCTACCCCGCCGGCAACCTCAGCGTCACGGTTCCGAAGGACGGTGCTCGCACCACGTTCCTCTACGACAAGGCGACCCACGAGGTCACCGTCACCAGCGAGTGAGCCGGTGACGCCCGGCTCAGCGGCCGACGACCACGTCGGTACCGCTGAGCTGGGCGTCGAAGCCCTGCGGGGTCACCTCGACGGCGGTGAGCGACATGCCGGTCGGCACGCCGGGCACGTCCTGGCGGATGGTGGCCAGGCTGCGTGCCAGCGTGCTCGCCGCCGCGTCGAGGAACGACGGGCCGCCGAGGTCGACGGTCTCCGGCTCGATGAGCAGCTGGCCGCCGTCGGCGGTCACCGTGCCCGTCGCCTTGAGGGTGAGGTCGCGGCCCAGGATCGTGACCTGGCGCTCGACGCCGGTCTTGCCGTTGCCGGCGTCGAAGACCGTGACACCCTGGCCGACCTGCTCCGCGACGGTGGCGAACGGGATGGTGGCGTCGATGTCGAGCGTCTGGGCCCGCAGGCCCTGCTGCGAGAACCGCACGCCCGAGCCCTTCGCCACCACGTCGACGAGGCTGCCCTTGGCGGAGACGACGTCCTGGCTGCGCAGGTCGACCGCGCCGAGCCAGGTCTCGTCCGCCTTGAGGTCGGCGGGCTGCTGCGCGACGGTGGCCGACCCGGTGGGCCGTGGGGATGCCGTGCTGCCGGTGGCGCTGGACGCACCCGAGCCGAGCGAGAACACCAGCACGACGAGGACGAGGGCGATGACGGCGAGGGTCGCACCGACCCCGAGCAGGAAGTTCTTCACCCGGCCAGCGTGTCAGCCTCGGCTGGGAGCGGGCTGCGAGTCTTCTCGGCGTGCCGTGCGGGCAGGTAGAAGAACGCGCCGAGGATGCTGACCGCGCCGGCGGTGACCATGGCGACGGGCAGGCTCACCCGGTCGGCCATCAGGCCCAACAGCGGGCCGGCGATGCCGAAGGCGAGGAAGGCCATCATCGAGTTGATCGACAGCACGGTCGAGCGGTTCTTCGCCTCGGCCTCGCGGTGCAGGAGCGCGGCGTGCGGCGGGCCGTTCATGCCGTGCATCGAATAGGTGAACAGGAATGCGGCGATCAGTGCGACCGGCCCGGCGACCAGACCCATGACGACGGCGCCCAGCGCGTTGAGCACCCGGCCCAGGATCGCGGCCCGGGCCACCCCGAAACGGGCGGACGTCGTCCCGGCCAGCCAGGCACCGACACTGAACAGCCCCCAGGCCGCGGCCGACACCGGCCCGACGAGGGCGCCGGCCTCCTGGGCCGACCCGACGAGCTCCTCGAGCCGCAGGGGCATGAAGGACTCGAAGGTGATCATGCCGATCGACCAGAACACCTCGGCGGCGACGATGCCCATGAGCACCCGGTTGCGCCCGAGCAGGGACAGGCCGCTCTTGATCACGGTCGGTGTGCGGCGGGCCTCGACCAGGGCGTGCGAGATGCGGGTGCGCTCGGAACCGGCGGTGGGGCGGGGCTCCTGCATCACCACGAAGGCGGCGACGAGGTGCACCACCGTCAGCACGGCCGATGCCCAGACGGCGAGGTCGAGGGGGGAGGCGTCGTCGTGGCCGAGCACGGTGACGACCGGGTTCCACCAGATGAGCAGGCCGGACAGCACGGCGCCGACGGCCATGGCGCCACCCATGATCGTGCCGGCCCGGGAGAGCTGCCGGTCGACGTCGGCGCCCGGCGTGGTCTCGTGGACGATGTCGACGAACCATGCCTCGAGCGGGCCGGAGTCGAGCGCACGGAACGCCCCCATCAGTGCGCCGGCCACGACGAAGGCCCAGAAGCTCTGCGCCAGCGCGTAGCCCACGATCGCGACGACGTTGATCACAGCGGCGGTGAGGTAGACCGGTCGGCGGCCCACGGCATCCGCGAAGCCACTCGTGGGCAGCTCGAGGAAGAAGCAGGTCAGGCCCATGACCGAGCCGATCGTGGCGGCCTGGGCGATGGTGAGGCCGCGGCCGGTCTGCACCAGGATGAAGATGCCGACGACGAAGCCGACCGACAGCCAGCGGGTGGTCGTGAGGAGGTACAGCCGACGCTCCGCCGCGTGGGGGCTCAGGTGTGCGGGGCTCACCGGCGCTCACCCCCGCGGGGGGTCTGGTCCATGTCGACCGGGTAGAAGCACACGTAGGTGGCGACGCGCTTCGCGTCGGGGTTGCCCTGGCCGACACGGCGGTAGCGCTCGACGACCTCGTCGATCTCGGCGTGCATGGCCACGAGCTGGTCGCTGGTGACGACGACCATCGTGTCGTTCATGCCGGCGGCGTCGATCCACGCGGCGGGCCAGCTGAGCCGCAGGTCGAGCCAGCGTCCGAACTTCTCGGTGAAGTGCCGCAGCCAGTCGCGCTCGAGCCACCCGAACGCCGACTCGGCGTCGTCGTCGCCGACGAAGTCGCTGGGGTCGAAGTGGGTGACGTCGGCCGCAGCCGCCCACAGCCGCTGCTTACCCGCCCCCTCACCGGTGTCGGCGACCAGGCCGACGCTCTCGAGCTTGCGCAGGTGGTAGCTCGTGGCGCCGGAGTTGGTGTTGAGCTGCGCGGCCAGGGCGGTCGCCGTGGCCGGGCCGCCGATCCGCAGGGCCCCCACCAGGCGGGAGCGCAGGGGGTGGGCGAGCACCTTGAGCTTGGCCGTGTCGAGCCGCACGTGGGTCAGTGGTTCGGTCATACGTGCACAATACCTGTGCACACTTCCTTTGCACAATATGTGTGCATGAAAACTGTGGACCGGTGTCTGCGCAGGTCAGGGTGGGTACGGGGCGGGGTTCGGGGCGATTTGGGGTGCTGGCGCTCGACCCGTAAACTTGACGACTGTTGTGCCGTGCGCCTCCGACAGGGGTCGATGGTCCCTGACGGGAGCACGCGGCATACCGCTTCCCCTTCCTCGAACGATTCAGGACACCTGATGCGTACCTACACCCCGAAGCCGGGCGAGATCACGCGCACCTGGCACGTGATCGACGCGACCGACGTCGTGCTCGGCCGCCTCGCGAGCCAGACCGCGATCCTGCTGCGCGGCAAGCACAAGGCGACCTTCGCCCCCCACGTCGACGTGGGCGACTTCGTCATCATCATCAACGCCGACAAGGTGGCCCTCACCGGCGCCAAGCTGCAGCAGAAGAAGGCCTACCACCACTCCGGCTTCCCGGGTGGCCTCAAGGCGACCTCCTACACCGAGCTGCTCGCCAAGAACCCGGAGAAGGCCATCGAGAAGGCCGTGCGCGGCATGCTGCCCCGCACCACCCTCGGCAAGGCCCAGCTGAGCAAGCTCAAGGTCTACCGCGGCACCGAGCACCCCCACGCTGCCCAGCAGCCCAAGCCCTTCGAGATCACCCAGGTGGCCCAGTGATGACCGAGAACGTGCAGATCGACGAGACCGCCGGCACCGACGTCAACGACGCGCTGGTCACCGAGTACACCTCCGAGTCCGACACCGCCGTCGCCGGCGAGGCGGCCGCCCAGCGTCCGCGCGCCACGGCGCCGGGTGCCGCCACCGGTCGTCGCAAGCAGGCCGTGGCCCGCGTGCGCATCGTGCCCGGCACCGGTGAGTGGACCATCAACGGCCGCACCCTGTCGGGCTACTTCCCCAACAAGGTGCACCAGCAGATCGTCAACGAGCCGCTCACCCTGCTCGAGCTCGACGGTTCCTACGACGTGCTCGTGCGCGTGCACGGCGGTGGCCCCTCCGGCCAGGCCGGCGCGGTGCGCCTCGGCGTCGCCCGCTCGCTGAACGGCATCGACGAGGAGCTCAACCGCCCGGCCCTGAAGAAGGCCGGCTTCCTCTCCCGTGACGCGCGCGTCCCCGAGCGCAAGAAGGCCGGTCTCAAGAAGGCCCGCAAGGCGCC
>DASSQL010000522.1:0-9088 GCA_035702525.1 Ornithinibacter sp.
GGCCGCCCTGGCGCGGGCCCAGTCCGCTCGCGACGCCGCCGTGCAGGCCAAGGCGGCGCTCGACGCCCTCGCCGCGCAGCAGGCCTCCCAGGCCCAGGCGGTCGCCGGCAAGCTCGCGACCGAGAAGCAGCGCCTCGCCTCGATGCAGGCCGAGCAGGCCCGGCTGCACCGGGTCCTCGCCAAGCGTGCCGCCGAACAGCGCCGTCGCGCCGCGGCCGCCCGACGGGCCGCCGCCAAGCGGCACCACTCCAGCGGCAGCAGCAGCAGCAGCGGCGGCGGTGGCGGTGGCAGCACCCGAGGCGGTGGCTACCTGAGCCGGCCGGTCAACGGGCCGGTCACCTCCGAGTTCGGGATGCGCTTCCACCCGATCTACCACTACTGGAAGCTGCACTCGGGTCGCGACTTCGGCGTGCCCTGCGGTACCCCGGTGCACGCGGCGGCGAGCGGCGACATCATCAGCGCCGGCTGGGGCGGCGGCTACGGCAACCGCATCGTCATCGACCACGGCCTGGTCAGGGGCGTCGGCCTGGCCACGACGTACAACCACCTGACCCGCTTCGTGCGCACCGGCGGCCACGTCAAGCGCGGCCAGCTGATCGCCTACAGCGGCACCACCGGCACCTCGACCGGCTGCCACCTGCACTTCGAGACGCTCGAGAACGGCAACTTCGTCGACCCGCGCAAGTGGCTCTGACCCCGTCTCGCGGGGCAACTCGGTAGGGCTGGGTGCTGTGGCCGGGTAACCTCGGCTCGTGCCCAAGGAGACCGGACGAAAACTCGTCGCGAGCAACCGCAAGGCCCGCCACGACTACCTCATCGAGGACACCTACGAGGCGGGCCTGGTGCTGATGGGCACCGAGGTCAAGGCGCTGCGGATGGGGCGGGCCTCGCTGGTCGACGGCTGGGCCGGTTTCGACCGCGACGACGAGCTGTGGCTCGAGGGCGTGCACATCCCCGAGTACCACAACGGCACGTGGAACAACCACACCCCTCGGCGCCGCCGCAAGCTGCTGCTGCACCGGCGCGAGCTCGAGAAGATCCTGCACGCCACCCGCGAGACCGGGCACACGGTGGTGCCGCTCTCGCTGTACTTCAAGGACGGCCGCGCGAAGGTCGAGCTCGCCGTCGCCAAGGGCAAGAAGCACTACGACAAGCGGTACGCCCTGCGCGAGCGCCAGGACAACCGCGAGGCCGACCGCGCCATCGCCGCCCGCCGCCGCGGCGAGGACTGAGTGACCGGCGCAGGGGCCGCGGGCCGCCCGCAGTCGCAGGCGCGCGCCTGGCTGCGTCTCCTGTGGTGCCTCGGCATCGCCCTGCTGGTCCTGCTCCTCGCCCCGCTCGCCCTCGCCGCCCCGGCCGCCCTGCCGCCGGCCGCCGTCACGGACTGGGGTGCGGATGCCGGCACGAGGGCGGCGCTCCCGGCGGCCCGGCCCGCGGTGCTCCCCGCCGAGGAACAGGCCGACAAGCTGCTCACCGAGTTCTCGGTCGACACCGACGGCTCGGTCGTCGTCACCGAGACGATCACCTGGCGCTTCCCCGAGGGGGAGGAGCGACACGGCATCCTGCGCAACGTCAAGGTCCGGGCGGGCTACCAGGACAGCGACACCCAGTACCGGTACTACGAGCTCACCGGGGTGTCGGTCACCTCTCCGTCCGGGGCGCCCACGGACATCTCCATCTCCGACTTCGGCGCGTTCCGGCAGATCCGCATCGGCAGCCCCTCGCAGACCGTCTCGGGCACTGCCCAGTACGTGGTGCGCTACCGGCTGGCCCACGTGGTCAACGACATCGGTGACGGCACGGCGGAGTTCTTCTACAACGTGGTCGACCCGTCCAACGGCTTCCCGCAGCGGCAGGTCTCGGCCACGGTCACCGGCCCGGTGCCGGCGACGAAGGCCGCGTGCTTCTACGGCGACCTCGGCTCCACGACCCCGTGCGAGGCGCAGGCCGGCGCCACCAGCACCTTCGCCATCCCCGACCTCGCGGCCGAGCAGGGTGCCACCGTGCTCACCTCCTACCCCCGCGACGCCTTCGGTGACCTGACCCCCGACCTGAGGGAGGGGTCCGCCGACGCCGAGTCCGGCGGCGTCGTCAGCCCCGGCCTGGCCCGGGCGCTCGGGTGGCTCACGATCGGCCTCGCCGTGCTCCTTCCGCTGCTCGCGGGTGCCCTCATGGGGCTGCTCGTGTGGAGCCGCGGCCGCGACGAGCAGTACGCCGGGCTGACCCCCGGCCTGACCCCCGGGGTCGACCAGCAGGTGCCGGTCGTCGTCGGCGGCCCGCGCCCCACCGTTGCGGTGCAGTTCACCCCACCCGCCGGCGTGCAGCCCGGCATGGTCGGCACCATCCTCGACGAGGAGGTCAACCTCGTCGACATCACCTCCACGCTCGTCGACCTCGCGGTGCGCGGCCACCTGCAGATCGCCCGCGACGACCAGGGCGTGTTCCGCGCCGACGACTGGGTGCTCACCCGCACCGCTCCGCCGGCCACCGCGGCCGCCCTGGCCCCGTACGAGCAGCTGCTGCTCGACTCGATCTTCATGGGCGGCGACCGGATCGCCCTGTCGCAGCTGAAGAACCACTTCAAGCCGGTGCTGGATGCCGTCGAGCGGCTGATGTACGAGGAGGTCGTGCAGCGCGGGTGGTTCCGCCGCAGCCCCGAGCGGCAGCGGTCCGGCTGGGTCGGCTTCGGCACCTTCGTGCTCGCCGGGTCGGTGCTGTTCGCCTTCTTCGGTGCGGGCCCGCTCTCGGCGGTCTACCAGGACTCCGGGTTCCCCTTCAACCCCGCGTGGCTGCTGGTCGCGGGCGGGGTCGTGGCGGGCCTGCTGATCCGGGTGCTCGGCAAGCGGATGGCGGCGCGCACCGCCGCGGGGTCGGCGGTCCTCGCCCAGGCCCGCGGCTTCGAGCAGTACATCGCGACCGCCGAGGCCAACCAGATCCGGTTCGAGGAGGCCTCGGACCTGTTCAGCCGGTTCCTGCCCTTCGCCATCGTCTTCGGGCTCGCCGACCGGTGGGCCCGGGTCTTCGAGGAGGTCGCTGCGGCGGCGGCCGCGGCCGGCCAGTCCTTCGCCAGCCCCACCTGGTACGTCGGCAACTGGGCGACCGGCGGCTTCGCCGACGCCGCCTCGAGCATGGACTCGTTCTCGACGGTCGCCGCCGGAACCTTCGTCTCCACCCCGGGGTCGTCGGGGTCGAGCGGGTTCAGCGGTGGCGGGGGCTTCTCCGGTGGCGGTGGCGGCGGCGCGTCGGGCGGCAGCTGGTAGCCCTCACATGATTCGAGGTGATGTTCCGGCTCGTGGAGCCGGAACATCACCTCGAACGGTGTGACGCGTTGCGGGTTCGAGGTGTTCGGCGGGCCCGCTGGGCCGGTGGATCACCTCGAACCGTGGCGGTCAGTGCTTGAAGGCGTCCTTGACCTTCTCGCCGGCCTGCTTGACGTCGGCCTGGGACTGCTCGACGCGGCCCTCGGCCTCGAGGCGCTCGTTGTCGGTCGCCTTGCCCGTGGCCTCCTTGCCCTTGCCGGCCAGGTCGTCCTTCATGTTCTCGATCTTGTCTCCAAGGCCCATGTCGCTCTCCTTCACTCGTGAATCGGAGCACCGTGCCGCTTCTTGACCGATGCCGGAACGACCACCGTACGAGGGCAGCCCGCTGAACAGGGCTTTCGCGACGGCACTCCCGACGAAGCTTCGACGCCCCCGGGTCAGGCGGGGGAGACGACGAGGATGAGGTCACCGCCCTCGACCTGCTGGTGGTGGCCGCTGATCGCGAGCCGCTCGACGGTGCCACCGACCGGGGTCGTGATGTTGGCCTCCATCTTCATCGCCTCGATGGTGGCGACGACGCCGCCCGCCTCCACGGTCTCGCCCTCGGCCACCGACGGGGTGACCACGCCGGAGAACGGCGCGGGGACGTGGCCGGCCTTGGCGGGGTCGGCCTTCTCGACGGCCTTGATGTCGGCGGTGACCGAGCGGTCGCGCACCTGGATGGGGCGGAACTGGCCGTTCAGCGTGCACATGACGGTGCGCATGCCGTGTCGGTCGGCGTCGCCGACGCTGCTGATGCCGAGCAGGAGGCGCTTGCCGGCCTCGATCTCGGCCTCGTACTCCGAGCCCTGCTCCAGGCCGTGGAGGAACTCGATGGTGCCGAGCACCGACAGGTTGCCGAACCGCTCGCGGCTGTCCTCGAACTCCTTGGTGGGGCCGGGGAAGAGCAGCTGGTTCAGGGTGCGCCGCGGCTCGCCGGCCAGGGCGGCCTCCTGCTCGTCGGTGAGCTCGGTGGTGCGCGGCTTGGCGTGCCGGCCCTGCAGGGCCTTGGTGCGGAACGGCTCGGGCCAGCCGCCGGGAGGGTCGCCCAGCTCGCCCTCGAGGAAGCCGATCACCGAGTCGGGGATGTCGTACCTGGTCGGGTTCTCCTCGAAGTCGGCCGGGTCGGCACCGGCGCCCACGAGGGCCAGGGCCAGGTCGCCGACGACCTTGGACGACGGGGTGACCTTGACCAGGTTGCCCAGGATGCGGTTCGCCGCCGCGTACATGTCCTCGATGTCCTCGAACCGGTCGCCGAGGCCGAGGGCGATCGCCTGCTGGCGCAGGTTCGACAGCTGGCCGCCGGGGATCTCGTGGAAGTAGACGCGCCCGGTGGGGGAGGCCAGCCCCGACTCGAAGGGCTTGTAGAGCGTGCGCACGGCCTCCCAGTAGGGCTCGAGCGAGAACACCCTGTCGATGTCGAGGCCGGTCGGGCGCGCGGTGCCGTCGGTGGCGGCGACCAGCGCCGACAGGCTGGGCTGGCTCGTCGTGCCGGACATCGACGAGCAGGCGGCGTCGACGGCATCCACCCCGGCGTCGATCGCGGCGAGCAGGGTGCCGATCTGGCCGCCGGCGGTGTCGTGCGTGTGCAGGTGCACGGGCAGGTCGAAGTTCTCGCGCAGCGCCGTGACCAGCTTCGTCGCGGCCGGCGCGCGCAGCAGCCCGGCCATGTCCTTGATGGCGAGCACGTGCGCCCCGGTGTCGACGATCTGCTCGGCCAGGCGCAGGTAGTAGTCGAGCGTGTAGAGCTTCTCGCGCGGGTCGAGCAGGTTGCCGGTGTAGCACAGGGCCACCTCGGCGACGGCGGTGCCGGTGTCGAGCACGGCCTCGACGGCCGGCCGCATCTGTGAGACGTCGTTGAGCGAGTCGAAGATGCGGAAGATGTCGAGCCCGGTGCGGGCCGCCTCGTGCACGAAGGCGTCGGTCACCTTGGTGGGGTACGGGGTGTAGCCCACGGTGTTGCGGCCCCGCAGCAGCATCTGCAGCGGGATGTTCGGCATCGCCTCGCGCAGCAGGGCCAGCCGCTCCCAGGGGTCCTCGGACAGGAAGCGCAGCGCGACGTCGTAGGTGGCGCCACCCCACGCCTCCATCGAGAGCAGCTCGGGGGTCAGCCGCGAGACGTGGCCGGCGACGTGCAGCAGGTCGCGCGTGCGCATCCGGGTGGCGAGCAGGCTCTGGTGGGCGTCGCGGAAGGTGGTGTCGGTGACCGGCACGTCGGTGCGGGCGCGAAGCTGGCGGGCGAACTCGGCCGGCCCGACCCGCATCAGCAGGTCGCGGTTGCCCGGAGGCAGCGGGGCGTCGGTGTCGAGGGCCGGCAGCTTGGTGCGGGGCTTGATGAACGTCGTGGCGGGTCCGTGCGGCTGGTTGACGGTGACGTCGGCGAGGTAGGTGAGCAGCTTGGTGCCGCGGTCGCCGCCCATCCGGGCCTCGAGCAGCTCGGGGCGCTCGTCGATGAAGCTCGTGGTGGCCAGGCCGTTCTGGAACACCGGGTCGGCCAGCACCGCCTCGAGGAACGGGATGTTGGTCGAGACGCCGCGGATCCGGAACTCCGCCAGCGCCCGCCGGGCCCGGCGGACCGCCATCGGGAAGGTGCGCCCGCGGCAGGTCAGCTTGACCAGCATCGAGTCGAAGTGCGGGCTGACCTGGGCCCCGACGAACACGGTGCCGCCGTCGAGCCGTACCCCACCACCGCCGGCCGAGCGGTAGACGGTGATCTGCCCGGCATCCGGGCGGAAGCCGTTGCTGGGGTCCTCGGTGGTGATGCGGCACTGCAGCGCCGCGCCACGCACGTAGATGTCCTCCTGGCGCATGTTCAGGTCGACGAAGGTCTCACCCGAGGCGAGCCGCATCTGGGCCACGACGAGGTCGACGTCGGTGACCTCCTCGGTGACGGTGTGCTCGACCTGGATCCGCGGGTTCATCTCGATGAAGACGTAGCGGCCGTCCTCGCCGAGGAGGAACTCGACGGTGCCCGCGTTGAGGTAGCCGATCGACTCGGCGAAGCGCACCGCGTCGGCACACATCTGGGCGCGGGTGTCGGGGTCGAGGTTGGGCGCCGGCGCGATCTCGACGACCTTCTGGTGGCGGCGCTGCACCGAGCAGTCGCGTTCGTACAGGTGCAGCACGGTGCCGCTGGAGTCGGCGAGCACCTGCACCTCGATGTGCCGCGGGTTGACCACCGCCTGCTCCAGGTAGAGCGTCGGGTCGCCGAAGGCGGCGTCGGCCTCGCGCTGGGCCGCCTCGAGCGACTCCCGCAGGGTCGACGGGTCGTCGACGCGGCGCATTCCGCGCCCGCCGCCGCCGGAGACGGCCTTGACGAACACCGGGAAGCCGATGCCCTCGGCCGCCGCGGCCAGCTCGTCGAGGTCGGTGGTCGGCGGGGCGCTGTCGAGGGTGGGCAGGCCGGCCTCGCGGGCCGCCGTGATGGCCCGCGACTTGTTGCCGGCTAGGTGCAGGGCGGACGCCGGGGGCCCGATGAAGGTGATGCCGTTCGCCTCGCACGCCTCGGCGAGCAGCGGGTTCTCGGAGAGGAACCCGTAGCCGGGGTAGATGGCGTCGGCGCCGCACTCGACGGCGACCCGCACGATGTTCTCGTGGTCGAGGTAGGCCCGCACCGGGTGCCCCTCCTCGCCGATCTGGTACGACTCGTCGGCCTTGAGTCGGTGCTCGGACCGGCGGTCCTCGTGCGGGAAGACGGCGACCGTCCGGGCGCCGAGCTCGGTGGCCGCGCGGAACGCCCGGACGGCGATCTCCCCACGGTTGGCGACGAGGATCTTGGCGAACACGGTGGGGACCTCCCGGTCGGGGTGGGCACGTGAACCGGCGGCGAGGCCGGTTGCGAGCAGCCTAGTGACGTCGGCGCACCACGGGCCGGGCCCGTCCTCCCTGCGGACGCCGGGGCTGCGGATTCCGTAGGTCGCCCACGCCACGCCCGACCGCGACAAATGGCCCTAACCCATACCAATTACTCGCCGTTACCCCTAGCATCGCCCTCGTCGCACCACCTCGACGCCGGCGAACCCCGGGCCGGCCGGACCCATGGGAGCAACCGTGGCAGTGCACCTGAACGACGACGAGCAGACGCTCGCCGATCTCGGCTACAAGCAGGAGCTGAACCGGAGCTGGTCCGGTTTCTCCAACTTCGCGATCTCCTTCTCGATCATCTCGATCCTCGCCGGCTGCTTCACGACCTTCGCGGTCGGCTGGAACAACGGTGGCCCCGCGGCCATCGCGTGGGGGTGGCCGATCGTCTCGGCCTTCATCCTCCTCATCGGCTTCTGCATGTCCGAGCTGGTGTCCGCCTACCCCACGTCGGGCGGCATCTACTGGTGGGCCAGCAAGCTCGGTGGCGCCAAGGCCGGGTACTACACGGGCTGGCTGAACCTGATCGGCCTGCTCGCCATCGACGCGTCGGTGGCCTACGGCACGGCCACCTTCTTCGACCTCACCCTCGGGGCCTTCGACAGCAACTACACCGCCGGTGACCTCAACCGGGTGTTCATCTACTTCGTCGTCGTGCTCGTGCTGGTGGCCCTGGTCAACATCTTCAGCAGCAAGCTGCTGGCCCGGCTGAACAACATCTCGGTCTGGTGGCACGTCTTCGGCGCCGCCCTGATCATCGCCATCCTCTGGCTGATCCCCGACAACCACGCCAGCGCGAGCGACGTCTTCGGCCAGGTCGTCAACAACACCGGGTTCTTCGGCGGGGAGACCAGCGGGGCCGGCTTCCTGCTGTACGTCCTGCCCATCTCGGCGATCCTCACCCAGTACACGATCACCGGCTATGACGCCTCCGCCCACCTGTCCGAGGAGACCCAGGGCGCGGCCAACGCCGCGGCCAAGGGCATCTGGCAGTCGATCTTCTACTCGGCGATCGGCGGCTGGATCCTCCTGCTGACCTTCCTGTTCGCCGTGCAGGACGCCGACGGCGTCAGCGCCGGCGGCGGTGCGGTCGTGACGATCTTCGACCAGGCGCTCCCCACCGGGAAGTGGGCCGCGATCATCCTGTTCATCTCGACCGCCGGCCAGTTCTTCTGCACCACCGCCTGCATGACCTCGACCTCGCGGATGCTCTTCGCGTTCAGCCGCGACGGCGCCGTGCCGGGTGCGCAGTACTGGTCGAAGCTGTCGGCCAACCGCGTGCCGGTCAACGGTGTCATCGTGTCGGCACTCATCGCGGTCATCCTCACCCTCCCGGCGCTGTTCAAGGTGAACATCGGCACCGACGCCGAGCCGGTCTACCTGCCGATCGCCTTCTTCGCGGTCGTCTCGATCGGGGTCGTCGGCCTCTACGTCGCCTTCGCCATCCCGATCTTCCTGCGCTGGCGCACCGGCGACGCCTTCAAGCAGGGCAAGTGGAACCTCGGCACCAAGTGGAAGTGGATGGCGCCCCTCGCCGTCGCGGAGATCGCCGTCACGTCGGTCGTGGCCCTGTTCCCGACGGCGCCCGCGGGCAACCCGTTCGGTGACGACTTCTCCTGGAAGGCCGTCAACTACACCCCGATCGTCGTCATCGGCGCGTTGCTCGCCCTGTGGATCGGCTGGCACCTGTCGGCCAAGAAGTGGTTCACCGGGCCGAAGACCACGATCGACCTGCCCGAGGGCGTCACCGCGGCCGACGAGATCGCGATGGAGCACCACGGCAAGACCGCGCACGGCGGCCAGCCGCACGACTGGAAGCCGGGCGACCCGCTCGTCTGAGCGGGCACGACGGTGAGTGACCTCGAGCGGCTGCTCGACGGCATCCCCGTCCTCACCGGGCAGGGGCGTCACGTGACGCCCCTGCCCGG
>DASSQL010000523.1:0-2378 GCA_035702525.1 Ornithinibacter sp.
GGCACGTCGCACGAGGTCGGGCCGCCCGGTCGGTCCGACCTCCCGGGTCATGTTCGTCTTCTCGGCGCGGGTCCTAGCTCCCGAGTCGGGTCCTTGCTCCCGAGTCGGGTCCTTGCTCCGGATGAGTGGTGCTGCAGCACCACGCCTCGGGAGCAGGAGCGCACCTTCGGAGCAGCGACCCGAGCGTGGGGCGCTCGGAGGAACCGGCCTCCGGTGGCGGCCGGCTCTGGCGGCATCCGAGGCGCACGCCCTCGCGGAGTCAAGAGCATCTCGCCCGCTCTGGAGGTTCTCGTCGACTCAGGGTCGAGTACGGCCCTGACCGCCCGAAGTGCTCCTGACTCGCGGGGAGATGATGATCCACAGGAAGTCTCGAGGTTTCCTCCAGACAGGGGCGCGGGCGGTCTGGCAGCGTGGCCGCCATGACGACTGGCTCCCGGCACGCTGCCCGCCGACGGGCGGCCAGCCGATGACGACGAGCCCGCGCCCCACCGTGCTCGTCGTCGACGACGAGGAGAACATCGCCTACCTGGTCTCGAGCGCCCTCCGGCTGGCCGACCTCGACGTCGCCACCGCCGGCACCGGCGAGGAGACGCTCGCCGCCTGCACCCCGGCCTACCCCGACCTGGTCGTGCTCGACGTGATGCTGCCCGACCTCGACGGCTTCGAGGTGCTCCGCCGGCTGCGCACCAAGGGCGTCGAGGCGCCGGTGCTCTTCCTCACCGCCCGCGCCGACACCGCCGACCGGGTGCGTGGCCTCACCGCCGGCGGGGACGACTACATCGTCAAGCCGTTCGCGCTCGAGGAGCTCGTCGCCCGCGTGCACGTGGCCCTGAGGCGGCGCGGCAGCGCGCCCTCACCCAGCGGCCGCCACCAGGTGCACGACCTGCTGCTCGACGAGGACCAGCACCGCGTCTGGCGTGGCGACACCGAACACCACCTCACTGCAACGGAGTTCACCCTCCTGCGCTGCCTGCTGGTCAACGCCGGCCGGGTCGTCACGCGAGCGCAGATCCTCGACCACGTGTGGCAGTACGACTTCTCGGGCGAGAGCGCGATCATCGAGTCGTTCGTCTCGACCCTGCGCAAGAAGGTCGACGCGACCGGGCCCAAGCTGATCCACACGGTGCGCGGCGTCGGCTACACGATCCGGGAGCCGTGATGACGCTGCGCCGCCGGCTCGTCATCGCCACGAGCGCCCTGGCCGTGGTGCTGCTCGTCGCCGGCGCGGCGGTGGTGCTCGTGCAGCGGGCCTTCCTCGTCTCCCGCCTCGACGCCCAGCTGGCCGCCCTGGCCCAGAACCCGCGCGCCATCCTGCTGGCCTCGGCCCGTGCCGAGGCGGCCGGTCCGACCACCACCCCGGCCGGACTCTCCGACATCTGGGTCGGCCGGATGTCGGCCGACGGCACCCTCACCCCGGTGCTCACCCCGCAGAGCGACCCTGACCTCGTCCCCCGGCTCGCGCCCCGCGAGCAGGTGACCACCCCGCAGGGGCGCGGCACGGCATCCGGCGAGGCCCGCCGGGTGCGGGTGGTGACCGCGACGCTGCCGAACGGTCGCGCGGAGGCCGTGCTCGCCATCCCGTTGACCTCGGTCGACGTGGCCACGACGCGGCTGACGATGACCCTCGGCCTGGTCGGGCTCGCGGTCGCCGCGGTGGTCGGCCTGCTGCTGTGGTGGGTCGACCGGCTCGGCCTGCGCCCGATCGCCGCGATGACGGATGCCGCCGACGCCATCACCGCGGGCGACACCACCCGCCGCGTGCCACCCGGGCCACCGGGCACCGAGGCCGCCCGCCTCGGCGAGGCGCTCAACGCGATGATCGACACGACCGCGGCGACCCAGGAGCGGATGCGTCGCTTCGTCGCCGACGCGTCGCACGAGCTGCGCACCCCGCTGACCACGCTGCAGGGATATGCCGCGCTGCACACGGGGCGTGCGGGGATCCCGGTGGCGGAGGGCGAGGACCGCGCGACGGACGCAGCGCAGGCGGAGGCCGAACGGGACGAGATGGTCGACGCCATGCGGCGGATGGGCGACGAGGCGGCCCGGATGCGGCGGCTCGTCGACGGCCTGCTCGACCTGGCCCGGCTCGACGACCTCGGCGTCGTGGCGCGCGAGCCGGTCGACCTCGGCGTGGTCGTGCGCGACGTGGCGTCCGACCTGCGGGTCGTCGCGCCCGACCGGGTGGTCACGGTCGCGGCCCCGGAGGCGCTGGTCGTCACCGGCGACCGCGACCGGCTGACCCAGGCGCTGGTCGGGCTCACGTCCAACGCCGTGCGGCACACCCCCGCGGGCACCCCCGTGTGGCTGTCGGTCGTCGAGCAGCCGGGGTCGGTGCGCATCGACGTCGCCGACGCCGGGCCCGGCATCCCGCCCGA
>DASSQL010000524.1:0-5557 GCA_035702525.1 Ornithinibacter sp.
CGGTCGACGACGACGTCGATGGTGTGCTTGACCTGCTTCTCGAGCTTGGGCGGCTCGGTGAGCGCCACCACCTCGCCGTCGACCCGGGCCCGGGCGAAGCCCTTGGACTGCAGCTCGGCGAAGAGGTCGACGTACTCGCCCTTGCGGGCCCGCACCACGGGGGCGAGCACCTGGAATCGGGTGCGCTCGGGCAGCTCGAGGAGCCGGTCGACGATCTGCTGGGGGCTCTGCCGGGTGATCGGCTCGCCGCAGACCGGGCAGTGCGGGCGGCCGGCCCGGGCGAACAGCAGCCGGAGGTAGTCGTAGACCTCGGTGATCGTGCCGACCGTCGACCGCGGGTTGCGGTTGGTCGACTTCTGGTCGATCGAGACCGCCGGGGACAGCCCCTCGATGAAGTCGACGTCGGGCTTGTCCATCTGCCCGAGGAACTGCCGGGCGTAGGCCGACAGCGACTCGACGTAGCGCCGCTGGCCCTCGGCGAAGATCGTGTCGAAGGCCAGGCTGGACTTCCCCGACCCGGACAGGCCGGTGAACACGACAAGGCTGTCGCGGGGCAGTTCGATGCTGATGTCCTTGAGGTTGTGCTCGCGGGCACCACGGACGACGAGGTGGTCATGACTCACGCCCGCAATGCTAGGTGGGCCCACCGACAACACCCTCATCCATGGACGGCCGAGGCTACGGTGAGCCGGTGACCACGCCCATCGCCGAGTACGCCCTGCTCGGTGACACCGAGCGAGCGGCCCTGGTCAGCCGGCGCGGGTCGGTCGACTGGCTCTGCCTCCCCCGCTTCGACTCGGCGGCATGCTTCGCCGCGCTGCTCGGCACCCCCGAGCACGGTCGGTGGCTGCTCGGCCCGCACGGCCCCGCCACCAGCACGCGCACCTACCGCGGTGACAGCTTCGTGCTCGACACGGTGCACACGACGCGGTCCGGCTCGGTTCGCGTCACGGACCTGATGCCGTTCGGCGACGGCCGTGCGGATCTCCTGCGCGTGGTCGAGGGCCTCGACGGTGAGGTCGAGATGGTCCACGAGTGGGTGGTGCGCACCGGCTACGGCGCGGTCGTCCCCTGGGTGTCACGCTCCCACGGTCCCGACGGGGTACCTGTCATCCGCGCCGTCGCCGGCCCCGACATGCTGGTGCTGCGTGGTGACCGGCTCCCCCGGGCCAGCGACCACCAGCACACCGACACCTTCAGCGTGCGCGCCGGCGAGCGGCTCGAGTTCTCGATGACCTGGGTGCCGTCCTGGGCCTCGGTCCCGGCCGCCCTCGACATCGAGCCGCGGATCCGGGACACCGTCGCGACCTTCGAGGAGTGGTCGGGCCGGTGCCGGTACGACGGGCCGTACGCCGATGCCGTGTCCCGGTCGCTGCTGGTGCTGCGGCTGCTCACCGACGAGACGCGCGGCGGCATCGTCGCGGCACCGACGACCTCCCTGCCCGAGGACGTCGGCGGCGCGCGCAACTGGGACTACCGCTACTGCTGGTTGCGCGACGCGTCGCTGACCCTCGAGGCGCTGCTCGCTGCGGGATACGTGGAGGAGACGCGGCTCTGGCGCGACTGGCTGGTGCGCGCGGTGGCGGGGGACCCCGCCGACCTGCAGATCATGTACGCCGTCGACGGGGGGCGCGAGCTGCCCGAGCGCGAGCTCGGCCACCTGCCCGGGTATGCCGGCTCCACCCCGGTCCGGGTCGGCAACGGCGCGGCCGACCAGCGGCAGAGCGACGTCCTGGGCGAGGTGATGATCTCCCTCGAGGCGGCCCGTCGACTCGGGCTCGAGGAGTCACCGGAGACCTGGGCGGTGCAGCGCGCCCTGGTCGACGAGCTGGCCGACCACTGGGACGAGCCCGACCACGGGCTCTGGGAGATCCGCGGCCCGGAACGCCACTTCACCCACTCGCGGGTCATGGTCTGGGCGGCACTCGACCGGGCGGTTCGGGCGGTCGACGAGGGCGGGCACGACGGTCCGGTCGAGCGGTGGCGACTGGTGCGCGACCAGGTGCACGCCGAGGTACTGGACCGGGGCTTCGACGCGGGTCGGGGCACCTTCACCCAGCACTACGACACCACCGAGGTCGACGCGTCGCTCCTGCTCATCCCGACCGTCGGCTTCCTGCCCGCCGACGACCCGCGGGTGCGCGGCACGCTCGCGGTGGTGGAGCAGGACCTCCTGCGCGACGGGTTCCTGTTGCGCTACCGGACGCAGACCGGGGTGGACGGCCTGCCCGGCGACGAGAACCCCTTCCTGGCCTGCTCCTGGTGGTTGGCCGAGGCGTACGCGCGGTGTGGCCGGCTGGACGACGCGACGGCGATGATGGACCGGCTGGTCGCGGTGCTCAACGACGTGGGGCTGGTCTCCGAGGAGTACGACCCCGCCTCCGGCACCCTGCTCGGCAACTTTCCTCAGGCCTTCTCGCACCTGTCGCTGATCCGCGCCGCTCTCGCGATCCGGGACGCCCGGGCCGCTGACGGGCCGGTTCCCCAGCGGTAGCGTCACCACCATGGACACGACCTCCCCCGACGTCCTCACCGCCGTCGACGCGCAGACCGTCGCCCTGCTGAGAACCGCCCGGACCCTGGACGACGGCCGCGCCTCGTCGCTGTGCGCGGGCTGGACGCGCGGCCACGTGCTGACCCACGTGGCCCGCAACGCCGACGGGCTGGCGGCGCTGGTGCGCTCGGCCGTCGACGGCACCGGCGAGACGATGTACACCAGCCCCGAGGACCGCGACGCCGACATCGAGGCCGGGGCCGGCCGCCCGGCGGCCGCGCTGGTCGACGACGTCGAGCGCAGCGCACGGGCCCTCGCCGAGCAGCTGACCCGGCTCGCCCCGGAGCACGCCGAGCTGCGCCTGGAGCGCACCCCCGGGCAGTTCCTCGTCAAGGCGAAGAACATCCCGTTCATGCGGCTGCGCGAGCTCGTCTTCCACCACGTCGACCTCCTGGCCGGCTTCGGGTTCGCCGACGCCGACCCCGAGGTGCAGCGCCTGCTCCTGCGCGAGGAGGTCCGGCGGCTGCGCGCGTGCGACCCCCCGCCCGACCTCACCCTGCGCACTCCGGAGGGCGACGAGTGGATGATCGGGGCGGCCACGGCATCCGTCGAGGGTGACCGTGGCGCCCTGCTCGGCTGGCTCGGCCGCGACCTGACCACCGGCGTGACCGGCGACCCCCTCCCCGCACTCCCCGAAGGACGATGACGACGATGACCTACACCGGACAGGTGACCCCCGGAGGACCCACGGACGTGCGGAGGCTCGGCCGCGCGACCATCCGCAAGATGTCGGTCAGCGAGATGCACAACAACGTGTACCTCGTGACCTGCGCGGCCACCGGCGAACAGCTGCTCATCGACGCCGCCGACGACCCGCACCGCTGCCTGCTGCTCGTGCGTGAGGGCACCGGGCGGCTCGACCACCTCGTCACCACCCACCAGCACTGGGACCACGTCCGCGCCCTCGAGGAGGTCGCGAAGGCCACCGGCGCCACGACCTACGCGGGAGCCGACGACGCGGACGCGCTCCCCCTCGCCCCGGACGTGCGGCTCAGCCAGGGCGACGTCGTGACCGTCGGCGAGCTGACCCTCGACGTCATCCACCTGCGCGGCCACACCCCCGGGTCGGTCGCACTGTCGTGGGCCGACCCCGACGGCGGCACCCACCTGTTCACCGGCGACTCGCTCTTCCCTGGTGGGGTGGGCAACACGAAGAACCCCGGCCAGAGCTTCGACTCGCTCTACGCCGATGTCGTCGAGCGGGTGTTCGCGACCCACGACGACGACACCTGGTTCTACCCGGGGCACGGCGACGACTCCACGATCGGCGCCGAGCGCCCGCACCTCGAGGAGTGGCGCGAGCGCGGCTGGTGAGTGACTAGCCTGACCCGGTGACGAGCGCCGCGGACCGGGTCCCAGCACCGCTGCTCGTCCTCGCGGGCATCGTCTCGGTGCAGTTCGGTGGGGCGCTCGCGGCGACCCTCGTCCCCGTCATCGGGGCCGGTGGCTCGGTCGTCATCCGGCTGGTCTTCGCCACGCTGCTGCTGCTCGTGCTCGTCCGACCGCGCTGGCGCGGCCACTCGCGTCGCGCCTGGCGCACGGTGATCGCCTTCGGCGTCGCACTCGGGCTGATGAACTTCACCTTCTACAGCTCGCTCGCCCACCTGCCGATCGGGGTGGCCGTCACCATCGAGTTCATCGGCCCGCTGACCCTCGCCGCCGTGCTCTCGCGGCGGTGGGTGGATGCCGTGGCCGTCGTCGCCGCCGGGCTGGGCGTCGTGCTCATCTCCGAGGCCCTGAGCACCCCGCTGGACGAGCTGGAGTGGGTGGGCATCGCGCTGGCCCTGGCCGCCGGCGCCTTCTGGGCGGCGTACATCGTGCTGTCCGGGCGCACCGGGGCCGAGTTCCCGCGGCTCGAGGGGCTGGCCATCGCGATGGTCGTCGCCACCGCCGTCACCTTGCCGCTCGGCCTCGGATCGGTGCCGCTCTGGACCACCGAGACGCTGCTCAAGGGGTTCGGCATCGCGGTGCTGTCGTCGGTGCTGCCCTACTCCTTGGAGCTGCTGGCGCTGCGCCGGCTGTCGGCGAAGGTGTTCGGCATCCTGCTCAGCCTGGAGCCGGCGGCGGCGGCGCTGGCCGGGCTGATCGTGCTCGGCCAGCACCTCACCCCCACCCAGCTGCTCGGCATGGGGCTGGTGGTCGCCGCCTCGGCCCTGGTGCTGGGGCTGGGCGCCCGCAAGGACCCGGCCGAGTCGACCGGTACCTGAACCGCTTCGGCTCAGGCGGTCAGGCCCCGAGGACGTTGCGCGCGTCGCGGCGGGTCTTCATCAGGCTGAGCACCGTGGTGGTGCCCAGGATGAGCACGATCGCGGCGAGCGACATCCAGATCGGGATCTCCGGGACGTTGAACGGGTCGCCGCCGTTGATGAACGACAGGTCGTTGGTGTGCAGCGCGTGCAGCAGCAGCTTGACGCCGATGAACGCGAGCAGCACGGCCAGCCCGATGCTGAGGTAGACCAGCTTCTTGAGCAGGCCGCCGATGAGGAAGTAGAGCTGGCGCAGCCCCATCAGGGCGAACAGGTTGGCGGTCAGCACGATGTACGGCTCGCTGGTCAGGCCGTAGATCGCCGGGATCGAGTCGAGGGCGAAGAGCAGGTCGGTGGTACCCAGCGCCAGGATGACGAAGAACAGCGGGGTCGCGAGGCGCTTGCCGTTCTCGAGGGTGAACAGCCTGGTGCCGTCGTACTCCTTGGTGGCCGGGAACCGTGACTCCACGAACTTCATGAAGCGGTTCTCCTCGAACTCGTCGTCGTCGCTCTCACCGCCGCGGATGAGCTTCCACGCCGTGTAGAGGAGGAACGCGCCGAAGATGTAGAAGACCCAGCTGAACCGCTCGATCGCGGCCGCGCCGAGCCAGATGAACAGCCCGCGCAGGATGATCGCGATGACGATGCCGACCATCAGGGCGAACTGCTGCAGCTTCTCGGGCACGGCGAACTTCGCCATGATCAGGATGAAGATGAACAGGTTGTCGACCGACAGCGAGTACTCGGTGAGCCAGCC
>DASSQL010000525.1:0-7045 GCA_035702525.1 Ornithinibacter sp.
GGCACCGTGGTACGGATGGCGTTCATCGAGGACCTGACCCACGAACAGATCGCCGAGCGGCTCGACCTGCCGCTCGGCACCGTCAAGAGCCATGTCAGACGGGGACTGACCCGACTGAGGACCCGCCTGGAGGAGGTGAACCGTGACCCATCCTGACGACGACGCGCTCGCCGCCATCGCCCTCGGCGACCCGGCGCCGTCCGGGGCCGCCGAGCACGCGCGCAGCTGCCCGCAGTGCTCCGAGGCGCTCGCCGCGCTCCGCGACACGATGACCACCCTGCACGCCCCGGTGCCCGAGCTCGTGGCGCCGCCGTCCTCGGTGTGGGACGCGGTCAGCGCCGAGCTCGACCGGGAGCCGGCCGCCGTCGACCCCGGCCCGGCATCCGACCACGGCCCGGCACCCGACCACGGCCCGGCACCCGACCACGGCGCCGCGCGCGGGGCAGCCCCGGCACCCGTCGTGGATGCCGGTGACGACCTGGCGCGGCAGCGCGCCTCCCGCACCGAGCGGCGGCGGTTCCCGGTGGCCTGGGTCGCCGGTGCCGCGGCGGCCGGGCTGGTGGTCGGCGCCGTCGGTGCGCGCCTGGTCGCGAACGAGGAGGCGCCGGCGGCGGTCACCGTCATGAGCACCAGCCTCGACACGCTCGACACCCGGCAGGCGAAGGGCACGGCCGACGTCGTGCGCCAGGACGGCCGGCTCGACCTCGCGGTGAGCACCCAGCCGATCGACCCCGGCAACGGCTACCTCGAGGTGTGGCTGATCAACAAGGACCTCAAGCGGATGGTCTCGGTCGGGGTGCTCGAGCCGGGCGAGGAGGCGCAGTCGTTCGCCATCCCGCAGGCCTTGCTCGACCAGGGCTACGTCATCGTCGACATCTCCCGCGAGGGCTACGACGACTCGCCGCAGCACTCCGGCGACAGCGTGGTGCGCGGCACCCTGCCGGCCTGAGCGAACCACCCATCGGGACAACCACCGGAACCCCCGGTCGGCGCGGTGGACAGGTACCTAGGATGGGCGGCATGACGACGTCCCCCGACATCAAGCCCCGCAGCCGCGACGTCACCGACGGCCTGGAGAAGGCCGCGGCGAGGGGGATGCTGCGCGCCGTCGGGCTCGGCGACGACGACTTCGCCAAACCGCAGATCGGCGTGGCGAGCTCGTGGAACGAGATCACCCCGTGCAACCTCTCCCTCGACCGGCTGGCGAAGGCGGTCAAGGACGGCGTGCACGCGGGCGGTGGGTACCCGCTCGAGTTCGGCACCATCTCGGTCAGCGACGGCATCTCGATGGGCCACGAGGGCATGCACTTCTCCCTCGTCAGCCGCGAGATCATCGCCGACTCGGTCGAGACCGTCATGCAGGCCGAGCGGCTCGACGGCTCGGTGCTGCTCGCCGGCTGCGACAAGTCGCTGCCCGGCATGCTGATGGCCGCGGCCCGGCTCGACCTGTCCTCGGTCTTCCTCTACGCCGGCTCGATCCTGCCCGGCATCGCCAAGATGTCCGACGGCTCGGAGCGCACCGTCACCATCATCGACGCGTTCGAGGCCGTCGGGGCGTGCGCCCGCGGCCTGATGAGCCGCGAGGACGTCGACGCCATCGAGCGCGCGATCTGCCCCGGCGAGGGCGCCTGCGGCGGCATGTACACCGCCAACACGATGGCCTCGGTCGCCGAGGCGATCGGCATGTCGCTGCCCGGCTCGGCCGCCCCGCCCGCCACCGACCGGCGCCGCGACGGGTTCGCCCGCAAGTCCGGCGAGGCCGTGGTCGAGCTCCTCCGCCGGGGCATCACCGCCCGCGACATCATGACCAAGGAGGCGTTCGAGAACGCCATCGCCGTGGTCATGGCGTTCGGCGGCTCGACCAACGCCGTCCTTCACCTGCTCGCCATCGCCCACGAGGCCGACGTCGACCTGACGCTGGCCGACTTCTCGCGGGTGGGCGCCAAGGTGCCGCACCTCGCCGACGTCAAGCCGTTCGGGTCGTACGTCATGACCGACGTCGACCGGGTCGGCGGCGTGCCCGTCGTCATGCGCGCCCTGCTGGATGCCGGTCTGCTGCACGGCGACTGCCTCACCGTCACCGGGAAGACGATGGCCGAGAACCTCGCCCACATCGCCCCGCCGGACGTCGACGGCAAGGTGGTCCGCGCGATGTCCGAGCCCATCCACACAACCGGCGGCATCACCATCCTCAAGGGATCGCTGGCCCCCGAGGGGGCGGTCGTGAAGTCGGCCGGCTTCGACTCCGACGTCTTCGAGGGCACCGCGCGAGTGTTCGACGGCGAGCGGGCCGCCATGGACGCCGTCGAGGACGGCACGATCGCGCCCGGCGACGTCGTCGTCATCCGGTACGAGGGCCCCAAGGGCGGCCCGGGCATGCGCGAGATGCTCGCGGTGACCGGCGCGATCAAGGGCGCCGGCCTCGGCAAGGACGTCCTGCTGCTCACCGACGGCCGGTTCTCCGGTGGCACGACCGGGCTGTGCGTCGGCCACGTCGCGCCCGAGGCGGTCGACGAGGGCCCGATCGCGTTCGTGCGTGACGGCGACGGCATCCGGCTCGACGTCGCCCAGGGCCTGCTCGACCTGCTCGTCGACGACGACGAGCTCGAGCGCCGCCGCGCCGAGGGTGTGACCCACCCCGAGCCCAAGTACACCCGCGGGGTGCTCGCGAAGTACCGCCGCCTGGTCGGCAGCGCGAGCACGGGCGCCGTGTGTGACTGAGCCGTCGGGGGAGGGGCCGGCGCTCGAGCTGGTCGGCCTCGTCAAGGAGTTCCGGGGGAGGCGGGTCGTCCACGGCCTGTCGCTCGTGGTCCCGCGCGGCTCGCTCTACGGCCTGGTCGGCCCCAACGGCGCGGGCAAGACGACCACCCTGTCGATGGCCACCGGGCTGCTGCGCCCGGACGGCGGCACCGCGCGGATCCTCGGCCACGACGTGTGGGCCGACCCCGCCGCGGCCAAGGCGGTCATGGGCATCTCGCCCGACGGCATGCGGCTGTTCGAGCAGCTGTCCGGGCGCGAGCTGCTCACCTACGTGGGTGCGCTGCGCCGGATGCCGCGCGAGGTCACCGCCGCGCGCGCCGCCGAGCTGCTGACCGTGCTCGACCTCGCCGACGACGCCAGCACCGTGGTGGCCGACTACTCCGCCGGCATGGTGAAGAAGATCAGCCTGGCCGCCGCCCTGATCCACGCCCCGCGGCTGCTCGTGCTCGACGAGCCGTTCGAGGCCGTCGACCCGGTGTCGGGCCAGACCATCCGCACGATCCTGCGGCGGTACGTCGCGGCTGGCGGCACGGTCGTGATGTCGAGCCACGTCATGGAGCTCGTCGAGGGACTGTGCGACCGGGTCGCCGTCATCGCCGGCGGGCGGGTGCTGGCCGAGGACACCACCGCCGGCATGACCCGCGACGGCTCGCTGCACCAGCGGTTCCTCGAGCTGGTCGGTGCGTCCGACGTCGGTGGCGAGGGGCTGACGTGGTTGGGCTGATCGTCCGGCTGCGGTTCGCCATGTGGCGCACCGCGATGACGCGCAGTCCCATCCACCTCGTCTCGTCGATCCTGGGCGGGCTCGCGGCCCTCGGGGTGCTGGCGGTGCTCGGCCCCGGGCTGGTGCTGCTGTCGCAGCAGCCGCTGCGCCTCACGGCGCTGACCGTTCCGCTCTTCACGCTCGTGACGCTGATGTGGACGGTGCTCAGCCTGATCGCCACCGGCGTCGACTCGATCCTCGACCCGGCGCGCTTCTCGGTGCTGCCGCTGCGTGGCGAGGAGCTCGCGCGTGGCCTGCTCGCTGCCGCGTGCACCGGCATCCCGGCCATCATGCTGATCGGGCTGGGGCTGGCCCAGGTGGGGTCGTGGGCCGGGTACCCGGTGGCGGTGCCGGCCGCGCTGCTCGGGGCGGTGCTCGGCGTGCTCACCGCGATCCTGCTCTCCCGCGCGGTCACCAGCGCGCTGGCCCGGGTGATGACCACCAGGGTCGGGCGGGTCCTCGGCGCCGCGGTCGTGTCGGTCGTCACGCTCATCCCGCTCACGATGAACACGCTGCTCACCACCGGGTCGCTCGGCACCGACGTGAGGTCGTTCGACGCCACCGGGTCCGCCGTCGTCGCGTCGTGGACCCCGTTCGGCTGGGCCTGGGCGCTGCCCTTCGACGTCGCCACCGGGCGGTGGGTGTCGTTCGTCGTGCACCTGGCCCTCGCGGCCTCGTTCGTCGCCGTGCTGTACGCCGTCTGGGTGCGCCTGCTGGCGCGAACCCTCACCTCGCCGCTCACCAGCTCCGGCGGCCAGCGGATCGGGCGCGGGCGGCTGCTGCCGGTGCTGCTCGGCACCTCGCCGACGGCCTCGATCGCGGCCCGCCGGGTGCGCGCGTGGTACCGCGACAGCCGGCTGGTCGGCATCGCCCTGCGCACCTTCGTGCTGCCGATCTTCTTCGTGGTGCAGGCGCTGTTCACGGGCACCCCGGGGCTGGCCGGCATCGGCATCGTCACGCTGGCCGTGTTCGCGGGGCTGACCCTGATGAACGACCTCGCCTTCGACGGCCCGGCCTGGTGGCTGCACGTCGCCGTCGGCGTGCGCGGCTGGGAGGACCGGCTCGGCCGCGCGATCGCCTCGACCGTCGTCTTCGGCCCGGTCGTGGTGCTCACCTACGTCGTGAGCGTCGTGCTCGGGGTCATCTCCAACCCGGTGTCCTGGCTGACCGTCGTCGTCGTGTCGTTCTTCGCCAGCCTCGGCCTGGCAGTCGGGGTGGGTGCGGTGCTGCCCGGCACGGCACCACGCACCGGCGGGAACCCGTTCGCGGCGACGTCGGGCGGTGCCGCGCAGGGGTGCCTCACCGCCATCGTGTCGTTCGTCGGCCCGATGCTGCTCACCCTCCCGGCCGTCGTCGTCGCGGTCCTGACGTCGGGCCCGGGCGCCGCGCGGTGGGTGGGGCTGGCGGTCGGCACCGCCTACGGTCTCGGGCTGCTCGCGGTGGGGGTCGCCCTCGGGGGAGCCCGCATCGACCGGCACGCCCCGGAGCTGCTCGGCCAGCTCGCCACCGCCCAGATCTGACCCCAGCCGCCCCGACGTTCCCGCCCGATCCCGTAAGCCTCACCTTCGCAGGGAACCGTTGCCCTGCGCAGGTGAAGCTGCGGGTGTCAAGCGCCGGCGCGCTCGGCCGGCGCCGGCTCGGGGTCGGTGCGGTCGTGCTCGGCCCGCACCGCCGCCACCGGGGCGTACCGGTCGTGCATGGTGACGAGCAGCGAGAGCAGCAGCACGAAGAAGAGCGTCGCCGACACGTCGAGGGCGTTGGCGCCGAGCACGAGCCGCGCGAGCAGCACCAGCCCGAGGTTCACGACGACCCGCACGCCGAAGTCGCCGGCCAGGCCCTCACGGGTGCCGGAGCGCTTCGCGAAGGCGATCGAGATGGCGGCGTTGACGACCACGTAGGCCGCGATGCCGAAGAACATCCTCAGGTCGGACACCTCGAGGCCGGGCAGGATGCGCGCGTAGATCGTCGACAGCAGTCCGATGAGCACGACCTTCTCCAGCGTCGACCACGACCAGATCCGCACGTTGGTGGCGGTCCAGGCGTCGCGCTCTGCGGCGGTGTCCATCTCCTCCGGCAACGGGTCGGCCGTGACGCGCCAGGACCAGTCGGCCGGCAGCAGTCGGGGTCGCACGACGAACCACAGGATCGCGAGCCCGACCAGGACCGCCCCGATGATGAGCGGGGGGAACCACGACACGTCCTGCCAGGTGTCGGTGAAGTCGAGCTGGGCCACGTGGATCCAGTACTCCTGCGGCAGCTTGATGACGATCCAGATGAACGCCGCGGTGACCACCCAGAACCGGGTGCCGAACCGCCGCGGGTCCCAGCGCAGCCGCACCGCCTCGTAGGCGATGAAGAAGTACTCGAAGGTGTTCGGGAAGATCAGCAGCAGCGTGCGCACCCCGGTGACCTCGAAGAGCATCACCCCGACCATCCGGTAGAAGAACAGGAACCGCGAGATGCCCACGGCCGAGCTCCGGGTCCAGTTCTGCAGCGACGACAGGAAGGCGATGGACAGGTAGAACAGGTCCATCGCCTTGTCGTAGTTCTGGTACCCGGGCGGGTCGAAGCCGAAGGCCTGGAAGACGCTCTGGTCGATGCCGTCGAGCACGAGGCAGGCGAGCACCGCGGGCAGCGGCCACTTCGGGATGAACAGCGGGAGGATGAACCGCAGCCCCACGACGATGACGAAGACGACCGTGGCCTCGGTGGTCATGCAGTACTCCTCGTGCGCGGCCCGTCGACGAGGGCGTTCGGCCGGAACGCTAGCGGAGCGCGCCCCCGGGCCGCCGCCGCATCCGGGGGTGAGCGACCTCACGGTTCCGGATCGTGGGATCGGCCGTCTCGCCGGTTGACACGGCATGGGCCCGGGGGGAGAGTTCACGTGTGGCCCGAGTCCTCGTACTTTCCCGGCGCGTCTGATCGACTTCAGATCTGACGCGCTCCCTCCGTCGTCCCGCCCCGGGACTGGAGGGTTTTTTTGTGCACGGACCACGGCCGCAGACAGCGGTTGACTTCAGAGAAGACGGTGACAGCAGTGAGCGAGACCCGGCCGGCGACCCCGGTTGTCCCAGTGGCCCCCAGCGCCCCCAGCCCCGCGCAGGTCGCGCAGCAGGCGAGGGCCCGCACGCCCATCGAGGTGACCGGCGCGCAGAGCCTGGTGCTCTCGCTCGAGGCGATGGACGTCGACACCGTCTTCGGCATCCCGGGCGGTGCGATCCTCCCGGCCTACGACCCGCTGCTCGACTCGGTGAAGGTGCGGCACATCCTGGTGCGCCACGAGCAGGGCGCCGGCCACGCGGCCGAGGGCTACGCCGCGGCCACCGGGCGGGTCGGCGTCTGCATGGCGACCTCCGGCCCCGGCGCGACGAACCTCGTCACCCCGCTCGCCGACGCCCACATGGACTCCGTGCCGATCGTCGCCATCACCGGGCAGGTGAACTCGGCCGCCATCGGCACCGACGCCTTCCAGGAGGCCGACATCCGCGGCATCACGATGCCGATCACCAAGCACAACTACCT
>DASSQL010000526.1:0-8487 GCA_035702525.1 Ornithinibacter sp.
CGGCCGCCACCGTGCCGGAGAACGCTGCGACGTCCACGTCGGCACCGACATCCTCCAACTGTGGATCGGCAACGAGCTCCTACGCACCGTCCAACGCGTCAGCACCGGCCCGATCCGCAACAAACGACCCCTAGGAGGCGCCCTGACCAAAACCCCGAAGAAGACGCCAAACTGAACGCTAGGAGTGTCAAGGATCAACCGACACCAAACCGTCAGCCATCACCCGAAGTCCTACACCAGCTCAACGGCGCTCGGTGCTGAATCCCCCTGGCGTGCGACGTGATTGCGCCCAGCGCCCCCGGGCCTTCGTCCGCGGTTCGTGGGGTTGTCGGTCTGCGCGATGCAGGGGGGCGCTCCACCGCGCCCCTGCATCGCACACGTCGATCCGGATACCGGCTTGTTCAGTCCTCGGTCGCGGGGGGCTCGGCGACGCACACGACTCCCCTGTTGCCGTCCTGTCGGCGATCACGGTGAGCGAAGGTGCGTCGCTGTCGTCGACGACGGTCCCGCCGGCGGCGACCGCGGCGGCGATCCGTTGCTGGGCCACCTCGCGCGCCACGTAGACCTCGACGTGGAACCGCTGCCGCGGGTTCGCGTCCTCGTCACCGTCGCCGAACCAGAGGTTCGGCACACGACCCGTGGCGTCCCGGATCTCGTCGCCGGGGGTGCCGCGGCCCTGGGCCTCGGCGTCGCCGGTCAGCAGGGCGGCCCACACGGGGGCGATGGTCGCGGGGTGCGACGTGTCGAGGCCGAGCTCGATGACGCTGACCGAGGCCGGGTCGGCGGCGAGCCCGTGGGCCGTGGCGATCTCGGAGATCCGCCGGGCGAGGTCGACGTCCTGCTGGGTCGGCCACTGGACGACGTACTCGGTGCCGTCGTCGTCGCGGTAGACGGCGTCGTCGGTGACCAGCTTGAGGTCGACGTACCCGGTGCCGATCGACACGCTCGGGTGGTGTCCGAGCGCGTCGCCCGCCTCGCCCACGGCGGTGACGAACCGTGCGCCGGTGGCGAAGTCGTCGACCAGGTAGCGGGCGTGCAGCCCCTGGGCCAGCTTGCGCCAGTCGGTCAGCCGGGCCCCGGCGATCTCCCCACCCGTCAGCATGTCCATGGCCGGGACCCTAACCGCGATCCGGCCGCGGCGCGCGTCGCCGTTGCAGCGCGTCGGCGCTACCTAGGCGTGGGCTGCTTACGCATCGGCCGCGTGGCGAGGCGCGCTCAGGCCGTGGTGGCACGAGGGCGGCGACGGGGAACGGCGACCGCCACCGCCGAGGCCACGACGACCCCCGCCAGCGCCCCGAGGCCGACGTCGAGGAGGTCGTGCGAGTCGCCGGCCGCGACCACCCGGGTGCTCACCACGTCGACCGCGGCGCGAACCCCACCGGTCGCCGTCTGGTCCAGGACCCGGAGGTCACCCGGCAGCGTCGTGCCGGCACCTCGGGCGTGGACGGCGCCGCCCGCCGGGTGGGCGTGGACGGCGCCCGAGGGGCGGGACTGCTCCACCGCGCGGACGTCACCCGGCAGGACGGGCGAGCCGTCGGCGGCTGCGGCACCGGCGGCAGGCAGCGCGAGAAACCCCACGGCCGCGCAGGAGAGTGACGACAACACGGTGGTGACGTGGGTGCGCATGGTGGGCTCCTCGGGTCTCGCCGCTGGTCGGGCACCCCCGCTGGGTACCCGCTTCGGCTCTGGTCAAGAGCCTGCTGGGGCAGGCTCTCCCCGCACATCCGTGGGAGCCCGGGACCCCCCTCCGGGTTGTCCCGGAGACCGTCGTCGGTGACGCGCACCCGCCCACTCACCCCCACGCGCCGCCGCGCCGCCGCGCCGTCCAGCGCGACTCATCCCAATCGGGCGACGCCAGACCTGCCGGACCGGGGCATGGTGGCCCGATGGCAGCCACAGCATCGGGACACGCCCTCCCGCCGGCAGACGTCCTCGTCGTCTTCGGCATCACCGGTGACCTCGCGCGGGTCATGACCTTCCGTTCGCTCTACCGCCTGGAGAAGCGCGGGCTGCTGACCTGCCCCGTGCTCGGGGTGGCGGCCGACGACTGGACCCTCGACCAGCTCGTCGAGCGGGCCCGGACCTCGATCGTGGCGACGGGTGAAGAGCTCGACGAGGAGGCCTTCGGCCGCTTCGTCGAGCGGCTCTCGTACGTCAGCGGCGACTTCACCGACCCCGCCACCTACCAGCGGGTCGGCGACGCGATCGGCCCCGTGACCAGGGCGGTGTTCTACCTCGAGATCCCGCCCTTCCTGTTCGGGCGGGTCGTCCAGGGGCTGCACGAGGCCGGCCTCACCACGGGCGCCACGGTGCTCGTCGAGAAGCCGTTCGGGCACGACCAGCAGTCGGCCACGGCCCTGGCGGCCGAGCTGCACCAGTACATCGACGAGTCGCAGCTGTTCCGCATCGACCACTACCTCGGGAAGATGGGCCTGGAGGAGATCCTGCACCTGCGGTTCGCCAACGCGATCCTGGAGCCGCTGTGGAACCGCAACTACGTCGAGTCCGTGCAGATCACCATGGCCGAGAGCTTCGGCATCGACGGCCGTGGGCACTTCTACGACCCGGTGGGCGCGCTGCGGGACGTCGTCGTCAACCACCTGATGCAGGTGCTCGCGGCGGCCGCGATGGAGCCGCCCTCGCGAGGCGACCCGCTCACCCTCAAAGAGGCCCAGGTCGCCCTGTTCCGCGCGGTCGCCGAGGCCGACCCCGCCCAGTACGTGCGCGGCCAGTACGACGGGTACCAGGACGTCGAGGGCGTCGCTGCGGGGTCGACCACCGAGACCTACGCGGCGCTGCGGCTGGAGATCGAGAACTGGCGCTGGGCGGGCGTGCCGTTCTTCATCCGCACCGGCAAGCGGCTCCCCGTGACCCAGACCGAGCTGCGACTGGTGTTCAAGCGCCCCCCGAAGCTCGGTTTCGGGCTGGCCGGGGCGGCCGAGGCCAACCAGGTGGTCGTCAAGCTCGACCCGGGCACCGGCATCCGGATCCAGGTCGACGCCCACCGGGCCGACGTCGCCCGGATCGCGCCGATCGAGCTCGACATGGAGTTCGCCGACGAGGGCGGAGAGGGCCCCACGCCCTACGAGGTGCTGCTGCTCGCCGCGATGAACGGGCAGAGCACCCGCTTCTCGCGCCAGGACAGCGTCGAGGAGACCTGGCGGGTCATGCAGCCCCTGCTCGACGCGCCCTCACCCATCGAGGCCTACGCACCGGGCAGCTGGGGTCCGTCGGGTGCCGCCGCGCTCGTCGAGGGCACCGGGCGCTGGCACGAGCCCTGGCTGCCCCGCTGAGAGCAGCGGAGCAGCCAGGAGTCGGCTCGACCCGACCGGGTCGCGCTCAGTAGCCGGCGCAGGCGTTCGGGTCGTCGAAGTGACCCGGGCTGGTCGGGTACGGGTTGCCGACGCCGTGGTCCTTGTTGTCGCCGGTGTAGACCAGCGCCAGCTCGTCGTACGCCGAGGTGCCGGGCGTCACCACGTCTGCCGTGGTACCGGAACCGCCCGGTCGACCAGCACCGTTGCCGGTGGCCCACTTCCGCAGGAAGTCCTCGACCGACGGTGCGGAGTTCCGCACGTCCGTGAACCCGCCGTAGGCCGAGTTGCAGTGGCTCCACAGGTTGTACACGCCGTTCCAGTCCATCAGCCGGTCGCCGGTGTGCGGGCCGTTGTCGGACAGGTCGCCCTGCATGGCGTCGCGGTCCCAGCCGCCGTAGACCCAGTCGACACCCTGGTGGTGCTGGTTGTCGGCGAGCGTCGCCGGGACGGCCGGGTCGTCGTTGGCCCGGTTCGTCATCTCGAACCACGAGCAGGGGTCGGTGGTCACGGACTGCTTGCTGGTCAGCGGCACGGTGCCCGTGCTGCAGGTCCGGCCGGTGAGGCTCGGGCCGGTCCCGTAGGCACCCCGCGGCCGCCAGTCGAGGACGTCCTCGTCCTTGCCACCGGCGAGGTGGTCGACGAACTCGTCCGCAGCGCCGCGGTCGGCGAGGCACACGGCATCCGTGTAGGTGCACACGCGACCGGCGCCGCCCCACATCACGTCGTTGCCGCGGCCGCCGAAGAGCGAGTCGCCTCCGGAGTCGCCGTTGACGAGGTCGTCACCGGCACCACCGTGGATCGAGTCGTGGCCGTCACCGCCGCGGATCCGGTCGGCCCCACCGAAGGTGATGCCGTCGAGCGGCATCGGCGCGCTGGTCGGGCCGCCGACGAGGTCGACGCCGTTGACGTCGTGCAGCAGGTCGGCCTCGCGGCTGACCGACCCGCTCAGGCGAGTCGTGAAGGTCACCGCCGGAGGCATGTTCAGCGTGGTCGCCGTCGAGCGTGAGCCCGTCTCGTACCGGTTCTGGATGCCGCCGCGGTCACCGAGGACGGCGTCCTCGCCGGCCTCGCCGTAGAGGAAGTCGGCACCGAGCTCGCCGTAGACGTCGTCGTCGCCGTCGCCACCACGGATGGTGTCGGCGCCGTCCTGGCCGTAGAGCACGTCCTGGCCCTCGTCGCCGAACACGGCGTCCGAGCCGAACGCGCCGGCCGCCTCGCAGGTCGACGTCGCGGTGGCACCCGTGGTCGGGCAGAAGCGCGTCGATGTCGCACCGCCACCGGCGACCCGGACCTTGGCCGAGCCGCTGCGCAGGCTGCCGTAGCGCTGGGTGTAGACGCGGTCGGTCGTGCCGTCGACGACCCGTGCGATGGAGCCGTTGTCGGCCACGACGAAGTCGTCGCTGCCGTCGCCGTGGACGGTGTCGTCGCCGTCGCGGTAGCCCTGACGGGCCCAGCCGCCGGCGATGTCGTCCTGGCCCGCGGTTGCGGGGGACGCGTCGACCGTCGGGGTGGCCCAGGCGGCAGCCGCCGGGGCGGTGATGATCTCGGCCGCCGTGAGCGCCACGTCACCGTGGATGCCGTCGGCGCCTCCGTCGCCCTCGACGTAGTCGTCGTCGCCGCCGCCGCTGATGGCGTCCGCGCCGTCCTGCCCGAAGATGACGTCGACGCCGTCCTGGCCGGAGATCGCGTCCCCGGCGGAGTGGGAACCGTTGGCGGTCAGCGGAGCCGGGTCGACGAGGTCGTGCATCGTCATGCCGCGAGCGGGCACCAGGGCGGTCTGGGCCGCGTTCGCGCGGTTGGTGCGCCAGTCGCGACCGGTCGTGGGTCGGGTCAGCAGACCGTTGTCACCGAGGATGAGGTCGGAACCCGTTCCGCCGTAGACGTTGTCGGCGCCGTCCGGCTGGCCGACCTCGCCCGTGGGGGTCGTCGAGCTGCCGGCGGACGACCCGCCGACGACGTCGTCGTCGTCGGTCCCACCGAGCACCAGGTCGGAGCCCTGGCCGCCCTCGACGTAGTCGGCGTCCGAGCCACCGTCGGCCGAGTCGGCACCACCCTGGCCCAGGAGCACGTCGTTGTCGGCATCGCCGGTGATCGTGTCGGCACCCGACGTGCCGGCGACGGGGGAGTCGCCGAGGTCGTACGGCGCGACCGCGCGCTGCGCCGTGACCCGGTTGAGGGTCAGCGGGCTGCCGGTGGCGGGAGCCACGGGCCGGGTGAGCGAGCCGTTGTCGCCGAGCACGACGTCCTGGCCGGCGTCGCCGGCGAGGGTGTCACCACCGTCGGGCTGCCCGGTGACCAGCGGCTGGGCCCCGCCGACGGGGGTGAAGGATCCGCCGACGACGTCGTCGTCACCGGCATCCCCGTGCACCAGGTCGACGCCCGGGCCGCCCTCGCCGTAGTCCGCCGCGTCGCCGAGCGAGACGTCGTCGTTGCCGCGCTGGGCGAAGACGACGTCGCTCTCGCTGCCGCCCTGGATCTGGTCGTTGCCGAACACGCCCGTGGGTGAGCCGGACGACTCGTCGGCCAGGTCGACCCCGCGGGTCGTGGTGAGTCCGAGACCCAGCGCCACCGGGTGCGCCGTGCCGCCACGGGTCACCCGGGCGTTGTCACCCGTGATGACGTCCTGGCCGGCACCGCCGAAGAGGTGGTCCGCGGCATCCGGTCGGCCCGGCTCGGAGCCGGTGAAGAGGCCGGTCGCGAGCTCGGACGAGCCGCCCACCAGGTCGTCGTCGCCGGTCTC
The DNA here is from genome assembly GCA_035702525.1 of Ornithinibacter sp. Classification (GTDB taxonomy): domain Bacteria; phylum Actinomycetota; class Actinomycetes; order Actinomycetales; family Dermatophilaceae; genus Fodinibacter. Next base: position 6,055 of record DASSQL010000526.1, read on the forward strand.
GCCCGAGATGGTGTCGGTGCCGGGGTTGCCCTCGGCGTAGTCGTCGCCGCTGCCGCCGAAGACGGTGTCGTCGCCGAGCCCGCCGTACTCACGGTCGTTCTCGGTGCCGCCCACCAGGTAGTCGTTGCCACCGAGGGTGGCATCGGACGACCCGAGGTCGGTCGGGTAGGGAGCGCTGCCGGCCAGGTCGGTCTGGGCGTTGTCACCGACGAGGACGTCGGTGCCACCCGCGCCGAGGAGGACGTCGGCGCCGTCGGCCGAGCCCGCCTTCGAGGTACCACCGAGCAGCACATCGGCCTCGGTGCCACCGTCGAGCCAGTCGGCTCCCTTGTTGCCCTGGAGGCGGTCCGCGCCGGCGCCGCCGTACACGGCATCCGACCCGTCGTTGCCGTAGGCCTGGTCGTCGCCGGCCTCACCGTACGACTGGTCGTCGCCACTGCCGCCGTAGACGAGGTCGTTCGCGTCACCGGCATACAGGTGGTCGTCGCCGGAGTTGCCGCAGACCCGGTCGTCGGCGCCTGCCGCGTAGACCCAGTCGTTGCCGCCGCCGGCGTTCACGACGTCGACGCCGTTGCCACCCAGGACGAGGTCGGCCGCGTCCGCGGACACCGTCGTCTCGCCCGGCTGGGCGCTCACCGGGTCGGACTGCGCGGTGCAGGCGTCGACGGTGGTGTCACCGAAGATGGTCGACGGGCCGTCGGAGCCGTAGATGCGGTCGCTACCGGTGCCGCCGACGAGCAGCTTCGCGCTGCCGCCCGCACCGGGGAGGACAGCCACGTCGCGAGCCTTGCCGAGGGCGTCGTCGACGGCGCCGGGGGCACCGACGGTGGCGGGGGCCGCCACGACGTAGTCGTCGCCCGGCCCGCCGTAGATCTTGTCGGTGCCCAGGCCGCCGGTGAGGACGTCGTTCGCGCCGCCGCCGAAGACCGTCGCCGTCTGCGTCGGGGTCGACGCCGTGGTGACGAAGTCGAGGCCGTTGGAGCCGTAGACGAAGTCGGACCCGGCGCCGGTGTTGACGGTGTTCGCGTCGGTGTCGGCGTCGCCGGACCCGGCGTCGCTCTCGCCGATGGTGGCGTAGGTGCCGGTGAAGACCTTGTCGTTCGCCGAGCCGCTCTTGAGGATGTCGCCGCCGGCGCCACCCACCAGCACGGAGTCGTGTGCGCGGTAGAGCGCCTCCTTGTCGGCGGACCCGCCGGTCGAGCCGGCCCTGATGCCGTCGGAGTCGGCCAGGGGGTTGTCGTTGGCGGTGCCGATGGTGTCGACGCCTCCGTTGCCGGACAGGTGCACCGCACCGAGCCCGGCCGCGATCTGGTCGTCGCCGTCGTTGCCGTCGGGGCCGTTGATCTTGGCGGTGTCGACGTTCGTCAGCGCCGAGTCCTTCAGCGACCCGACGTCGAGCGCGCCGACCAGCGACGTGTTGTGGGGGTCGGACGCGTTGTCGGGAGCGAGCTCCACCGTGCGGTTGGCCTGGGTGACGGTGATCGAACCGTCGCCGGTGACCGTGTCGTTGCCGTTGCCGACCGTGATGACGTCGGGGCCGGGCCCACCGGCCACCCGAGCCGTTGCCGCACTGAGCGGCAGGTCCAGGTCGGCGCGGTCGAGGGTCGTGATGTTGTCGGCACCGGCGCCGGAGTCGACCCACGAGTCACCCTCGCCCGTGCGGATGACGTCGTCACCGCTACCGGTGAACACGACTGCCGTCTTGGTGAAGGCGCCCTTCTTCGCGTCGGCCGTGGTGCCCGAGCCGCCGGTGAAGCTGACGGTCAGGTTGCCCGAGTAGGTGCGCCCGTCGAGCACGACGGTCGTGATCGCGCCGTCCTTGTCCGAGAACGACTCGGTGAGGCCGATGCCGCGGACCTCGACCGCTGCCTCGTGCGTGTCGCCCTGCTCGTCGGTGAACTCGGGGACCTGCCTGATCGCCCAGGTCTCCGCCTTGTTGTCGGCGTCCCACGCGGCGTTGCCGCGCGGTCCGGCGCCGCCGAACTTGCCGGCGAAGATGTAGAGGACACCGCCCTGGGTGCCGCCCAGCCTGGGCGGCGGCGGTGTGCAGTCGGGCTTGAAGCTGAAGTCGAGCAGCTTGCTGTTGACCAACGTGAAGTCGAAGCTCACCGAGAACGGGCTGAACCCGATCTCGACGAAGATCTTGATGTAGAGAGAGAGCTCTCCCCCGACGTTGAACAGACAGATCGGGTTGTTGGCCACGGCCGCCCCGAACTCGAACAGCCGGAACTTGCCGTCCCCGTTGGGGTCGTTCCAGTAGAAGCCGACGGTCAGCTTGATGCCGCCGACGACGCCCACCTCGAGGATGCCGATCGAGACCGACGCTCCCGCCTCGAGGTAGCCGGTGAACTGCACGACCGGGATCGGCACGCCGTTGTTGTCGACCGTCTTGAAGTACAGGCTGTCGAGCACCTGCGCGCCGTCACCGGTCTC
>DASSQL010000527.1:0-3608 GCA_035702525.1 Ornithinibacter sp.
CGACGCGACCCGGTCGACGTGGCCGACGGCGTACTGGGGCAGGCCACCGCCCCAGCGCTGCACGTGGGCGTCGACGACCCGGGGCAGTGGGCGGCCGAGGGCCTCGCCGATCTCGGCGACGGCGACGGCGACCAGGTCGGCGTCGTCGCGCTGCAGGTCGGCCTCCTCGCGGGCCCGGCCGAACGACGCGCGCAGGTGCACGACGTCGTCGGACAGCGCGCCGGTCCAGGCCCACTTGCGGAAGCTGAAGGTGCTCGCCTTGATGGTGCGGCCCTCGACCGGGGGCACCAGGAACCCCGAGCCGGGCAGCTCGTCGACACCGGTGCGTTCCACCGCGATGGTCACGACCGCACTGGATGCCGCCTCGACCCCGCCCAGCGCGGACGACGCGACCGGCGCGTGCCCGGCGAGCAGCCGTGCGGCGGGCGCCGCCGGGACGCACAGCAGCACGGCATCCGCGTCGATCACCTCGGGGTCGGCCGCGGAGCCGATGACGAGTCGCCACCCGGTCTCGGTGCGCTTCAGCTCGCGGACGACCGCACCGGTGCGCAGCACCGCCCCCCGGCGCGTGACCTCGTCGGCGACGAGCTCGGGCAGCCGCCCCACCCCGCCGTCCAGGCCGGTGAACGGCGGCCGGGGCGCCTCGGGAGCCGCCGCCGACGCGGGGGCCGGGCCGGCCGACGGCGCGGTCACCAGGCTCTCGCCGCGGGTCGCCCGCGCCCAGAGCATCGGCATCGTGGCCTGCAGCGACAGCCGTCGGGCGTGGCCCGCGTAGACGCCGCCGAGCAGCGGCTCGACCAGCCGGTCGACGACGGCATCACCGAGCCGGGTGGCCACGTAGTCGCCGACCGAGACGTCCTCCGTGAGCGCACCCCCGGGCCAGGGCTGTTCGTGACGGAGTCGCTCGACCTCGTCGTCGGTGAGGATGCCGCGGGCCGAGTCCGCGTCGCTCGGAACCCCCATCAGGGTGGCGCGCGGCAACGGCAGGAGGGCGCCGCGGGACCACACCGACGCCGCGGTCGTCGCCGGGGCCACCAGGACATCGGCCGCGCCGACCCGGGTGACGAGGTCGACGGCCTCCGGGCGCAGGGCGAGCACCGACTCGGCCCCGACGTCGACGAGGTGTCCGGCGACCTGCTCGCGGCGCAGCTTCCCGCCGAGGCGGTCGCTGCCCTCGAGCACCGTCACCGCGGCCGTGGGCAGTGCCTCGAGCACCTCCAGCGCGGCAGTGAGGCCGGCGATGCCGCCGCCCACGACGACGACGTGGGGCCGGGTGGACGCGGCCGGGACGGACATGCCCTCAGCCTCTCACGCGCACCGGAACCCTCGACGCGCCCCGGTGCCGGCCACGGGTGGAACGGTGTGGGGCCCGGCGCGCGTGCACGCCGGGCCCCACACGTCACGACCCGCTCAGGAGCTCGCGAGGACCCCGTGGTCGGGGGCGAGGCCGCCGCCGCCCGCGCTCCAGGACTGCTCGGGCCCGGCCGGGGCCGGCAGCCGGAGCCCACCGGGCACCGGCACGCCCCGCACGCCGTTCACGGCCTGCGTCGAGTACGAGTACGCGAGCACGGCCAGGGCGATGGCGTCGATGTTCACGTCGAGCGCCTCCACGTTGACGTTGTCGATCGTGTCGCACGCCTGGTGGTAGCACTGGTCGAACGCCTCACCGGCGACACCGCCCCAGATGGCTTGCTGCTGGGCGTTCTTGGGCACCTCGGCGCCGGTGAACAGGCCACCGGCCGGGATGCCGTTGTTGATGAACGCCTGGTAGTCGCTGCGCCCGCTGAACTCGGCGTCGTCGTACGGACGACCCACCTTGGTGAAGTAGCTCTCGAAGAGGTCCTCGATCGCCACCGACCCGTCGGGCACCACCACGGGCGCCTCGAAGCCGGACTCGTCACCGTCGTAGACCATGAAGATGTAGTTCGGCGACGCGACCATGTCGAAGTTGAGGTAGAGCGCGATGCGGTCCTTCTCGGCCTGGCTCAGGCCCTGGACGTACGCGGTCGAGCCGACCAGGCCCGCCTCCTCGGCACCCCACCACGCGAGTCGTACGGTGTTCTGCGGCTTGTTCTTGGCCATGTTCTGCGCGATCTCGAGCAGCGAGGCCGATCCCGAGCCGTTGTCGTTGATGCCCGGGCCGGCCTGCACCGAGTCCAGGTGCGCGCCCGCCATGACGACGTTGCCGTCGTTGGCCCCGCGCAGCTCCGCGATGACGTTCTTCTGCGGCCGCTGCTCGGGCTCGGGCACGACGACCCGCGCCGTCGACCCGGCCGCCGAGAGCGCGACACCCTGGGCGTAGCTCGCCCCGACCACCGGGATGCCGACGACGTCCGAGCCGCCGAGGGTCCCGACGATCAGCTCCTGGCGGTCCGCGGCGGTGGTGTTGCCCTGGTTGAAGAGGATGACGCCGGCCGCACCCGCCGCCTCGGCGTTGATCGCCTTGACGGAGAAGTTGCAGCTGCCCCGCTGGACGAGGGCGATGGTCCCGGCGGGGAAGCCTGCGAAGTCGGCCGCCTCGCACCCGCTGGTGCTGGTGTTGCCGAGACCGAGCTGCAGGTCGACAGGGGTGACGGCGGCGGTCACGTCGCCGGGGCCGCTGCCGGTGAACGGACCCGTCGGGTAGGTGGCGTTGACGGGGGTCAGCTGCTGGAGGGTGGACGGTCCGACGTAGGTGAAGGGGAACTCGTCGATGCTGACGTCCCAGCCGGCGGCCTCGAGGGTGTCGACGACGTAGTCGACGCTCGCCTCGTAGCCCGGGGTGCCCGCGGCCCGGGTGCCCCCGTTGGCGTCGGCGATGGCCTGCAACGCCTGGAGGTGCTCGACGGCGCCGGTGGCGCGTACGCACTCGAGGAGGGCCTGGACCGTGGTGTTGGTGCGGTTCTCGCAGCCCCTCTGGGCGGGTGCGGCGGTCGCGCTGCCGCCGGGCACGAGCGCGAAGGCGATTCCCGCCCCCGCGACGAGCGCGACGGCGCGGGTCGCGCGCCGATGGTTTCGTGGCATGCCTGACTCCTTTGTCACCGGTCGCCGGTCGGCTCCGTGCCCGGACCCTAGCCACGGCAAGGGCGGCATGGAGCGCCTCGCGACACCCCGATCTGTGAGCGGGCTGTGTACGTCGGTGGGCGCCCCACCTGCGGAGACGACGTGCTGCCACGGCCCCCCGCGGCCGATCTGCCGCGCACTCGTGACCGGAACGAGACCCGTGACCGGGAACCGGAGCGCCACGCTGGGCGCCACAGCGGCAGCATCCACGACGAAGGAGTCACCATGCGCACACCGGTTCGCCACACCCGCCGGCTCACCTCAGCAGCCGCCGCCGTCGCCATCGGGTTGGGCCTGGTGGCCCTGTCCGGGTGCGGAGCCGGTGACTCGGGAGCCTCGTCCGACTCCGCCGCGGTGGCGCCCGACGCCGGCGTGGACAGCAAGGCGAAGAGCGAGGCCGCCGGTGTCGCCGGCGGTGCCACCACCGACCAGGCCGCCAAGCCCGCCGACGCCGCGGCGGTCACGGCAGTGACCTTCGACCGCAAGCTCGTCCGGCGCGCGGACATCTCGATCACCGTCGCCGACGTCGACGCCGCAGCCGCCAAGGTGCGCGCCATCGCCGCCTC
>DASSQL010000528.1:0-9757 GCA_035702525.1 Ornithinibacter sp.
GCGGGCAAGGACAAGTTCTGCATCGGTGTCGACCTCGACCAGTGGGACACCGTCCCCGCCGCCCAGCCGTGCCTCATCACCTCGGCGATGAAGCTCATCAGCGAGGGCGTCACCGACACCGTCACCAAGGCCAAGGCCGGCGACTTCGCCGAGCTGCAGACCCTCGGCAAGGCCGGTCTCGCGCCGTTCCACGACTTCGACTCGGTCGTCCCGGCCGACGTCAAGGCCAAGGTCGACGAGGTCGTCAAGCAGATGGAGGCCGGCACGCTGCAGACCGGCGTCACCCTCTGACGGGAGTGACCACGGGTCACGCCCACGCGTGATCTCCGCCTGAACGAACACTGGGGGCGGGCACCCACCCGGGTGCCCGCCCCCGGTGCGTCAGGACCGACCTGCCACGCACCTTTTGCCCCGGGGGCGCGACACGCAACACTGTGGGCACCGACCGACATTGGAGTCACATGTCCGAGACACCCACGGTGGCCGAGCAGGCCGCCGCACCGCCGCCCCCCGACGGGTTGCCGACGGACGGGAAGCGTCCCGACCGGCAGCCCCTGGCGTTCCTGCTGACCCACCAGAGCGGTGTCGTCATCGTCGTGGCGCTCGTCATCGCGCTGGCCGTGGGCGCCGTGCTGATCCGGCTGCAGGGCGTGGCCCCGCTCTACGCGTACGAGACGCTCATCAAGCAGGCGCTCTTCGTGCCGGGCGGCCTCACCCGCACCCTGCAGAAGACCGCCCCGCTGGTGCTCACCGGCCTCGCGGTCGTGCTGCCGCTGCGAGTGGGACTGTTCAACATCGGTGGCCAGGGCCAGCTGATCTTCGGTGCCATGTTCGGCGCCGTCGTCGCCTACGCGGCCGGCGGCTACGGCATCCTCGGTGCGGTGCTCGGCATGGCGGCCGGCATCGTGGCCGGCGCCTTCATCGGCTGGATCGCCGGCGTGCTCAAGGCCACCCGGGGTGTGCACGAGGTCATCACCACGATCATGCTCAACTACATCGCGGCGGGCGTCACGTGGTGGCTGGTCACCGGCCCGCTCCAGGCCGAGGGCTCGAAGACCAGCGGCATCCCGCAGACCGAGCTGATCCCGCCGGAGGCACAGGTGGGCGCGTTCGCGAAGATCCCGATCGGCTTCGTCATCGCCGTGCTGCTCGCGGTCGGCTGCTGGTGGATGCTGTCGCGCAGCACCCTGGGCTTCAAGTTCAACACCGTCGGGGCCAACAAGCACGCGGCCCGCTACGCCGGCATCAACATCAGCCGGATCGTCACGCTCTCGATGGTGCTCGGCGGTGGCCTCGCCGGCCTGGCCGGTGCACTCGAGGCGGAGGGGACGCTGTTCCGCTTCGAGCCGGCCGTGGGCGGCACCCTGGGCTTCGACGGCATCACCATCGCGCTGCTCGCCCGGGCCAACCCGCTGGCGACGATCCCGGCGGCCTTCCTCGTCGGCGTCCTGCGCACCGGCGCCGCCGGCCTGCAGTTCGAGACCGGCATCGCCCCCGAGGTGGTCGACGTGCTCCTGGCCACGATCCTGCTGATGGTGTCGATCCCGGTGCTCGGCAAGTGGATCTTCCGCAGCCGCGCCGACAAGGTCAACGCCGCGTCGACGAGCTGGGGGAACTGACGTGACGACCGAATGGATCGCCAAGAACCGCACGACCCTGATCGTCACGGTCATCGTGCTCGTCGCGGCCTACGTCTTCTACTACGCGAAGAACGACATCGCGCCGAGCATGTACACCTCGGCGTGGGGCTACGCCATCCCACTCGTGCTCGCCGCCCTGGTCGGGGTCATCGGTGAGCGCTCCGGTGTGGTCAACATCGGCATCGAGGGCCAGATGCTGGTCGCCGCGTTCGCCGGCTTCTTCGCTGCCGCCTACAGCGGCTCGCTGATCGTGGGCGTGCTCGCCGGCATCGGCAGCGGGCTGATCCTCGGCGGGTTCCTCGCCTGGACCACCGTGAAGTGGCGGATGGACCAGATCATCGCCGGTGTCGTGCTCAACATCATCGCCACCGGCATCACGTCGTTCTACTACAAGCCGAACCAGCAGCTGCCCGGCCTGATGCCGAGCTTCGACGTGCCGATCCTGTCGAGCATCCCCCTGTTCGGGAAGGTGTTCTTCCAGGGCACGGGCGTGTTCGCCATCCTCGCCATCGTCGCGGCGCTCACCGTGCACTTCGGCCTCTTCCACACCCGGTGGGGGCTGCGCACCCGCTCGGTCGGTGAGTACCCGTCGGCCGCCGACACCGCCGGCATCAACGTCGAGCGGCTGCGGCTGGTCAACGTCACCCTCGCCGGCTCGCTCGCCGGCTGCGCCGGCATCTACCTGTCGATGGACGCGTCGAGCTCGTTCGAGCGCAACATGGTCGCGGGGCGTGGCTTCCTCGCCCTGGCGATCATGATCATGGGCGCCTGGCGGCCGCTGCGGGCCTTCGTCATGGCGATCTTCTTCGGCTTCATCAACGCCGTCGCCTCGCAGCTGCAGCAGAGCGGCAACTTCGACGTGCCGCCGCAGCTCACCGGAACCCTTCCGTTCGTCGTCACGATCATCGTGCTGGCGGTCGCGGCCGGACGGGTGAGAGCACCAGGAGCCGTCGGACAGCCGTACATCAAGGGAGACGAGTGATGACCGAGGTACCCGAGTACGACCCGACCCCGGTCCCCGCCGACACCGCGCCGGAGCACCTCGAGGCGATCGCCACGACCGATGCCGTGCTCGAGCTGCCGCCCGAGAAGTCGGGGTTCGGCGAGGGGAACGTCGGCGAGGTGCTGCTCGACATCGTCGGCCTGTCGAAGAGCTTCGGCAGCGTCAAGGCCAACCGCGACATCAGCATGCACGTGCGGCGCGGTGAGATCGTCGCCCTGCTCGGCGAGAACGGCGCCGGCAAGTCGACCCTGGTCAACCAGATCTTCGGCCTGATCACGCCCGACACCGGCACGGTGAGCGTGCGCGGCGACTCGACCCCGATCAAGGACCCGCGCGACGCCATCCGGCGCGGCATCGGCATGGTGCACCAGCACTTCCAGCTGGTGCCGGTGATGACCGTGGCCGAGAACATGATGCTCGGCCACGAGCCCACCAAGGCGGGCCAGGTGCTCGACATCAAGAGCGCCCGCGAGATGGTGCGCACCCTGTCGGCCAAGCACGGCCTGCCCGTCGACCCGGACGCCGAGATCGAGGACCTGCCGGTCGGCACCCAGCAGCGCGTCGAGATCCTCAAGGCGCTCTCGCGACGGGTCGACCTGCTCATCCTCGACGAGCCGACCGCGGTGCTGACCCCGCAGGAGACCGACGAGCTGCTCGGCGTGATGAAGGAGCTCGCGGCCTCGGGCACGTCGATCGTCTTCATCACGCACAAGCTGCGCGAGGTGCTCGCCGTGAGCGACCGGGTCTACGTGCTGCGCCAGGGCGGCGTCGTCGGCGAGGTCGAGACCTCGACCACCGACGCGCGCAAGCTGGCCACGATGATGGTCGGGCGCGAGGTCGTGCTCTCCATCGACAAGGCCGACGCCACCCCCGCCGAGACGGTGCTCACGATCACCGACCTGCACGTCAAGGACGACCGCGACCTCGGGGCCGTCAACGGCTTCACCCTGTCGGTGCGTGCCGGCGAGATCGTCGGGGTCGCCGGGGTCGAGGGCAACGGCCAGCGCGAGCTGGTCGAGGCGCTCGCCGGGATGCGCAAGGTCGTGTCGGGGCAGATGACCCTGGGCGACCTCGACCTCACCAGGGCCAACCCGCACCAGACCCACCACGCCGGCGTCGGCCACATCCCGGAGGACCGCGAGAAGCACGGCCTGGTCGCGGCCTACTCGATCGCCGACAACCTCGTGCTCAACGAGTTCGACCAGGCGCCCTACGCGAAGAGCGGGGTGCGTCAGTTCGCGGCGGTCGTCGAGAACGCCGAGCGGGTGCGCGAGGAGTTCGACATCCGCTCCTCGAGCGTCCACCAGAGCTCGGGCTCGCTGTCGGGTGGCAACAAGCAGAAGGTCGTCGTCGCCCGCGAGATGTCGTTCAAGCCGCGGCTGCTGATGGCCGCGCAGCCCACCCGTGGCGTCGACGTCGGGTCGATCGAGTTCATCCACCGCCGCATCGTCGACGCGCGCGACGCCGGTGCCGCGGTGCTGCTGGTGTCGGCCGAGCTCGACGAGATCCTGTCGCTGTCGGACCGGATCGCGGTGGTGCACGGCGGCAAGGTCGTGGCCGAGATGCCGGGCCGCGGCGCCGACCGCACCGAGATCGGCCGCCTGATGGCCGGAGACCACTGACCCGGCATCGTCGCGTCGGGATGAGGGTCGGCTTGGTTACGGTTTCGTAAGTTACGGTCGCGTAGGTTACGCTGGCGTACGTGAGCGCATCCACCGTCACCCGACCGACCCCGCCCGCCGTGCACCCGCCGGCCGCGCCGTCGCGCCCGCGCCTCGGAGCCCACGCCCCCGGACCTCTCGGGGGCGTCGTGCGTGGTGCCCGCAGGCTGGCCGAGGCGCTGGCCACGCCGCTCGTGCCGAGCGACTACCTCGACCTGATCGACCCGCTGCGCTCCGGCGCCGACCTGCGCGGCCGGGTCGTCGAGGTCCGGCCCGAGACCGCGGATGCCGTCACGGTCGTCATCCAGCCCGGCCGCGGCTGGCTGGGGCACGTGCCCGGGCAGTACATCCGCATCGGCATCGACATCGACGGCGTGCGCAACTGGCGCGCCTACAGCCTGACCCACCGGGCCGACGGCACCACCGCGGCCGGCATCCCGGCCGGGTGCGTCGCCATCACGACCAAGGCGATCCCCGACGGCAAGGTCTCGAACCACCTGGTCCGCAACACCCGCCCCGGCACGCTGGTCATGCTCGACCAGGCCACCGGCGACTTCACCCTCCCGAGCCCCGCTCCGGCCAAGGTTCTCTTCCTCACCGCCGGCAGCGGCATCACCCCCGTGATGGGGATGCTGCGCAACCACCTCGGCGAGCTCGCCGACGTCGCGCAGGTGCACTGCGCCCCAACGGCAGCCGACGTCATCTTCGCCGACGAGCTGCGGTCGTACGCCGCCGACGGCCGCCTGGCGCTCACCGTCAACCTCGACGACGAGCACGGCATGCTCGACCTCTCCCGCCTCGACGCCCTGGTGCCCGACTGGCGCGAGCGCGAGACCTGGACCTGCGGCCCCACCGGCCTGCTCGACGCCGCCGAGGCCCACTGGGCGGGCGCCGGAGTCACCGACCGCCTGCACACCGAGCGCTTCCGCCCCACCGTGGTCGAGCCCGGCGAGGGTGGCGAGATCACCTTCCTCGACAGCGACCTCACCGTCGAGGCCGACGGTGGCACCCCGATCCTCGACGCCGGCGAGGAGGCCGGCGTCCTCATGCCGAGCGGATGCCGGATGGGCATCTGCTTCGGCTGCGTCGTCACCATGCGGCAGGGCGCCGTGCGCGACCTGCGCACCGGTGACGTCACCGTCGTCGAGCCCGGCGACGAGCTGCCCGTGCAGACCTGCATCAACGCCGTCGCGGGTTCCTGCGACATCGAGCTCTAGACCACCACCTCCCCAACCGCCCGCCCGCCCGCGAGAACCGGAAGGACCTCCCATGACCCTCGCCCCCGAGCGCCGCACGATCTCCCCCACCGCGCCGCACCACGTCGCCGCCGACCACGCGTCGACCAAGCCGCACGGCATCAACCCGCGCCTGTCCGTCACGAGCGCGACCCCGCGCCCGCAGCGCCCCGCCCTGAAGAGGTCCGGCCGGCCGAACCCGGCCGCGCACCTGACCCCCGAGCAGATCGAGGGCATCGGCCACGAGCTCGACGCCCTGCGCAAGGAGGTCATGGACAGCCGCGGCGCCCGTGACGCGGCCTACATCCGCAAGGTCATCACGGTGCAGCGCTACCTCGAGATGAGCAGCCGCGCCGTGCTGCTGTTCTCGAACGTCAAGGTCAAGGGCGTGCGCCCGGCCTGGTGGCTCGGCACGGCCGGCCTGTCGGTGGCCAAGATCCTCGAGAACATGGAGATCGGCCACAACGTCATGCACGGCCAGTGGGACTGGATGCGTGACCCGAAGATCCACTCGACCGCGTGGGAGTGGGACAACGCCAGCCCCTCGAGCCAGTGGAAGCACAGCCACAACGAGATCCACCACACGTTCACCAACGTGCTCGGCCGCGACAACGACCTCGGCTACGGCATCCTGCGGGTCGACGAGGACCAGCGCTGGAGCCTGTTCTACCTCTTCCAGCCGATCTGGCACGTGGGCAACGCCCTGCTCTTCGAGTACTCGATCGCCGCGTACGACCTCGAGCTCGGTGGTTACCTCGCCAAGAAGAACCGGATGTCCGACGAGGAGAAGGCCAAGTTCCGCGCCGACGCGCAGGAGGTCGTGGCCAAGATCAAGCGCCAGGCCACCAAGGACTACGTCGTGCACCCGGCGCTGTCCGCGGTCACCGGCTCGGCCCGCACCACCCTCACCGCCAACGTCGTCGCCAACCTGGTGCGCAACGTGTGGACCAACACGGTCATCATCTGCGGCCACTTCCCGCCCGGCATCGAGACGTTCGAGAAGACCTCGATCGAGGGCGAGACCCGCGGTGAGTGGTACGTGCGGCAGATGCTCGGCTCGGGGAACATCAGCGGCTCCAAGGCGATGCACGTGATGTCGGGCAACCTGAGCCACCAGATCGAGCACCACCTCTTCCCGGACATGCCGAGCAACCGGTACAGCGAGATCGCCCCCCGGATCCGCGACCTGATGGAGCGGCACGACCTGCCCTACGTCACCGGCTCGCTGGGCAAGCAGGCGGCATCGGTCTACTGGAAGGTCGTGCAGCTCTCGCTGCCGAACAAGGTCGAGGGCCGGCGCCGGCGCGACATCGTCCGCCTCGCCGCGAAGAAGGCCTGGCGCAAGAAGTCGCTCGACCGGTTCTGAGCCGGACCCGAGCAAGTGCCTGTTCGGCTGATCCCGTTCAGCGCGCGAACCCCTGCGTCGTCACCTACGGTTGGCGGCGCAGGGGTTTCCTCGTCCTCGAGAGGTTCCCGATGGGTTCCACCCCTCGCCACCGGCTGGCGCTGGCCACGGTGACCCTGGCGCTCGTCGCCAGCGGTACCGCCGCCGCCCCGGCCCAGGCCCGCCCGGGCCCGTGGTCCCGGATGCCGGCTGCCTCCTCCCAGCCCTCCCCTCACTCGCCGTCGACCGTCGTGACCCCGCCGGGGGAAGCCGCGACGGTCGCCGGCGGCACCCGCCTGGCGTGGCCCACGCCGACCAGCCACTCCACCCGCTGGCGCGCCACGGACCCCGCGGTCGCCGAGGTGGTGCGGCTGGTCAACGTCGAGCGCGCCCGGGCCGGCTGCGCGGCGGTGCACGCCGACGCGCGGCTCGCGACGGCGGCCCGGCTGCACAGCGAGGACATGGCACGCCAGAACTACTTCAGCCACACCTCGCTCGACGGACGCAGCCCCTGGGACCGGATCCGCGCCCAGGGCTACGCCTACGGCTCGGCCGAGAACATAGCCGCCGGGTACGCGACCCCGGCCGCGGTGATGACCGGCTGGATGAACAGCGCCGGCCACCGGGCCAACATCCTCAACTGCGCCAACACGGCCCTCGGGGTCGGCATCGGTACGAACCCCAGCGCGACGTACCGCATCTACTGGACCCAGGACTTCGGTAGCCGATGAACACCGCCGGCCGAACCACCGTGCGCACCTCGCTGGGTCGCGCCGCCGTCTGCGTCGCGGTCGCCGCCCCCCTGGCCCTGGCCACCGCACCGACCGCGAGCGCGGCCACGACGAGTGAGCTGGCGAGGCAGGTGGTCACCCTGGTCAACGCCCAGCGCACGAAGGCCGGGTGCAGCCCGTTCCGGGTCAGCACGGCACTGGCCACGGCGGCCCGGCTGCACAGCGCCGACATGGCGAGGTACAGCTACTTCAGCCACACCTCCCGCGACGGCCGCTCGCCGTGGCAGCGGATCCTCGCGCAGGGCTACCACTACGGCTCCGCCGAGAACATCGCGGCGGGCCAGCCCAGCGCATGGTCGGTGGTCACCGCCTGGATGAAGAGCACGGGCCACCGTCGCAACATCCTCAACTGCTCGAACAAGGCCATCGGCGTCGGCGTGGCCCGAGGCGGCAGCTACGGCATCTACTGGACCCAGGACTTCGGCACCCGCTGAGCCCGCTGCCGCGCGGCGGTGGCCCGTGAGAGCATGCTCGCGGGGCCAGCGCAGCGGCCTTGCCCCCGATCGCTCGCGCTGCGGCGCCGGACCACGTGAGGCGCGCTCATGGAGGTGCTCGGCGGCTCGCTGGGTGCGGCGGTCCTCATGGCGTTTGGCGCGTTGATCATCGGCTACTCCAAGACGGCACTCGGCGGCCTGGCCGTCATCGCGGTAGCCATCTTCGCCACGGTGCTGCCGGCCAAGGAGTCGACCGCGGCGATCCTGGCCATCCTCATCGTCGGCGACGTCATCGCCTGCTGGCACTACCGCCACGACGCGGACTGGTCCCTCATCAAGCGGCTGCTGCCGGCCGTCGTGCCCGGCCTGGTCATCGGTGCGCTCTTCCTGCAGGCGGTCGACGACACGACGCTGCGCCGCACCATCGGCGGGGTGCTGCTCGTCCTGGTGCTGCTCCAGCTCTGGGTCAAGTGGCGTGGCGACTCCGATGCGCCGTCGACCGTGCACGAACGCCGGGCCGCCTCGTGGACGGCCGGCACCGGCGTCGGCTTCGCGACGATGACCGCCAACGCGGCCGGCGCGGTGATGACGCTCTACCTGTCGGCGTCCGGCATCGACAAGCGCCGGTTCGTGGGGACCAACGCGTGGTTCTTCCTCATCGTCAACCTGGCCAAGGTGCCGTTCTCGATGGCGCTGGGCCTGATGCACCCCGTGGATGCCGTGCGGGCGGCAGTGCTCGCGCCGGTCGTGCTGCTCGGCGGCCTCCTCGGCTACGCGACGGTGCAGCGGATCAGCCAGCGCCGCTTCGACCTCGCGGTGTTGGCGGCATCCGCCCTGGCCGCGGCCGCCCTCCTCGCGCTCTGACGGTCGTGCCCGAGATCCCGGGGATGCGGGGCACGACCGCCCGTACGAAGCTGCGGCTCAGGTGTTCTGCGGGAAGCCCAGCTCGATGCCGCCGTGACTCGGGTCGAGCCAGCGGGAGGTCACGACCTTGCCGCGGGTGAAGAAGTTGACGCCCTCCATTCCGTGGGCGTGGCTGTCGCCGAACAGCGAGCTCTTCCAGCCACCGAAGGAGTAGTAGGCCATCGGCACGGGGATCGGCACGTTGATGCCGACCATGCCCACCTCCACCTCGTTCTGGAAGCGGCGAGCCGCGCCACCGTCGTTGGTGAAGATCGCGGTGCCGTTGCCGTACGGGTTGTCGTTGATCAGCTTCAGCCCTTCGTCGTAGGACTGCACCCGCACGACCGAGAGCACCGGGCCGAAGATCTCGTCCTGGTAGATCGACATGTCCTTGGTGACGTGGTCGAAGAGGGTGGGCTTGAGGAAGTAGCCCTCGCCGTCGGCGTCGACGTCACCCTCGCGCCCGTCGACGACGAGCGTCGCACCGGCCTCGGTGCCGGCGTCGAGGTAGGACGTCACCTTGTCGCGGTGCTGGGCGGTCACGAGCGGGCCCATGTCGCAGCCCCGGGTGCCGTCACCGGTGACGAGCTTGCCCATCCGGTCGGTGATCTTGCTGACCAGCTCGTCGGCCACCGGCTCGACCGCGAGGAGCGCCGAGATGGCCATGCACCGCTCACCGGCCGAGCCGAAACCGGCGTTGATCGCC
>DASSQL010000529.1:0-7595 GCA_035702525.1 Ornithinibacter sp.
CTTCCTGTCCGAGGTCGACCGGGCCACCTACGCGACGCTGCACACGGCATCCCTCGCCTCGCAGTACCTCGGCGACGGCCTCACCCCGGATGCCGCGGAGAAGGCCGGCCGGCACCTGCTCTCCATCCTCGGCGCTCACGCGGTGTCGATCGCCGACCCCGGCAGCGTGCTGTCGTGGACCGGCCTGGGCGACCACCACCGCGGCACCGCCCTCGCCCTGGGCGAGCAGACCCGCGAGACCGGTCGTACCGTCGTGCACGGCGACGTGGCCTGCTCCGACCCCGACTGCCCGATCCGCAGCGCGGTCACGGCCCCGCTCGTCATGGACGACATCGTCGTCGGCACCCTCACCGCCTGGACCACCGACCCCTCGCCCGGCCTGGCCCGCGCCACGGAGGAGGTGGCCGCCTGGGTCTCCAGCCAGCTCGCCCTGGCCGAGCTGGCGCGCACCCGCACCCGGGTGATGGCCGCAGAGCTGCGCGCGCTGCGGGCGCAGATCAGCCCCCACTTCATCTACAACAGCCTCGCGGCGATCGCGTCGTTCGTGCGCACCGACCCCGACCGGGCCCGCGAGCTGCTCATCGACTTCGCCGACTTCACCCGGTACGCGCTGCGCTCGGGCGGCCCGTTCACCACGCTGGCCGAGGAGCTGCGCAACGTCGAGCGCTACCTCGTGCTCGAGCAGGCCCGGTTCGGCGAGCGCCTCCAGATCACCCTGCTCATCGCGCCCGAGGTGCTGCCGGTGACGGTGCCCTACCTCGCGGTGCAGCCGCTGGTCGAGAACGCCGTGCGGCACGGGCTGGCCACCAAGGAGGGCGTCGGCCACGTGACGATCACCGCGAGCGACCGCGGGTCCGACGCCGAGATCTGCATCGAGGACGACGGCGTCGGCACCGACCCCCAGCGGGTTCGGCAGATCCTCGACGGCGCGCACGCGAGCGACTCGATCGGCCTGGGGAACGTCGACGCCCGGTTGCGGCAGGTCTACGGCGACGAGTTCGGCCTCGTCGTCGAGACGGCCGTGGGGGCCGGCACGAAGGTGTCGTTCCGCGTGCCCAAGTTCGCGCCCGGCATCCATGCCGCACCCTGACGGCGCGTCGTAGGCTCGGGCCCATGTCCCCCAACGACGTCGGACTCACGGCACTCGTCGTCGACGACGAGCTCCCGGCGCTCTCCGACCTCGGCTACCTCCTCGGCCGCGACGACCGCATCGCCGAGGTCATCACCGCGTCCAGCGGCACCGAGGCCCTGCAGGTGCTCGACGGCCGCGACGTCGACGTCGTCTTCAGCGACATCTCGATGCCCGGCCTCGACGGCATGGCCCTGGCCAGGGTCATCTCCCGGTTCAGCGTCCGCCCGCAGATCGTCTTCGTCACCGCGCACGACGAGCACGCCGTCGACGCCTTCGCGCTGGCGGCCACCGACTACGTGATGAAGCCGGTGCGGGCCGAGCGGCTGTCCGAGGCGATCCGCCGGGTCGTCGTCGCACAGACCGAGAAGCCGGCCGGGATGCCGCCCGCGCCCGGTGAGCCCGCGGCTCCGGTCGTCGAGGACGAGACGATCCCGGTCGAGCTGGGTGGCGTGACCCGGTTCATCACGCGCAGCCAGATCCGGTACGCCCAGGCCCACGGCGACTACGCGCGGCTGCACACCGAGACCGGCTCGCACCTGGTGCGGGTGCCGCTGAGCGTGCTCGAGGAGCGGTGGGCCGAGCACGGCTTCGTGCGCATCCACCGCAGCACGCTGGTCGCCCTGCCGCACGTCAGCGAGGTGCGGATGGACCACGGCCGGTGCTCGGTGGTGGTCGGCACCGTCGAGCTCCAGGTGAGCCGCCGGCACACCAAGCACCTGCGCGACACCCTCCTGCGCCGGCCGATCGGCGACAAGCGCCCGAGCGGCGGCTGACCCGTGACCACGCCGGCGGGCGGGCCCCCGCAACGGGTGCGGGTCACCAGCTCGCGGCGCGGCGCCACCCCGATGCACGCCCGACCGGTCTCGCGCGACCTCGACGAGCAGACCGAGCTCGGTGACGTCTACCTCGACGGGCTGATGCGGGCCCAGCTGCGGCTGTCGCTGGCGGTCATCGCCCTCACCGTGGTCGGCCTCGCCGCCCTGCCCATCACGCTCACCCTGGTGCCGGCCACCCGCAGCGTCACGGTCCTGGGCCTGCCGTTCCCGTGGCTCGTGCTCGGCATCGCGGTCTACCCCGCCGCGTGGTTCCTGGCCCGCTGGTACACCCGCCAGGCCGAGCGCATCGAGCAGGACTTCGCCGAGGTCGTCGACGCGCCGTGAACTACACACTGTCGATCATCTCGGTCGCCCTCGTCTGCCTCACCACCCTCGCGGTGGGCGGGCTCGGCCTTCGGCTGTCGCGCCGCACGAGCGACTTCTACGTGGCCGGGCGCACCGTCTCACCCCGGCTCAACGCATCGGCGATCAGCGGCGAGTACCTCTCTGCCGCAAGCTTCCTCGGCGTCGCGGGGCTGATCTACGACCGGGGCGTCGACATGCTGTGGCTGCCGGTCGGTTACACCCTGGGCTACCTCGTGCTGCTCGTCGTCGTCGCGGCCCCGATGCGCCGCTCGGGCGCCTACACGCTGCCCGACTTCGCCGAGGCCCGGCTCGGGTCGCGCGCGATCCGGCTCGTCTCGTCGCTGCTCGTCGTCGGCATCGGCTGGCTCTACCTGGTGCCGCAGTTCCAGGGCGCGAGCCTGACCCTGACCCTCGTGACCGGCGCCCCGGCGTGGGTCGGCGGGTTCGTCGTCATGGTCGTCATCGCCGTCGCCGTGGGGGCGGGCGGCATGCGGTCGATCACCTTCGTCCAGGCGGTGCAGTACTGGATCAAGCTCACCGCCCTCGCCGTGCCCGCCTTCGTGCTGCTGGCGCTCTGGTTCCGGTCGGGTTCGCCTGCGCCGCAGGTCGACCCGGCGTGGAGCATCCCGCTGTCCCCCACCGGCCCCGACGACCACCCCACCTACCGCACGATCTCCACCGTGCTCGCCCTCTGCCTCGGCACGATGGGCCTGCCGCACGTGCTGGTGCGCTACTACACCAACCCCGACGGCATCGGCGCCCGGCGCACCACCGTCACGGTGATCGCCCTGCTGGGCGTGTTCTACCTGCTCCCCCCGATCTACGGCGCGCTCGGCCGGGTCGCCTACCCGACGCTCCCGCCCGGGGTCGGCTCCGACACCATCGTGCTGCGGCTGCCCGAGACCCTGCTTCCGGGGCTGGGCGGGCAGCTGCTCACGGCGATGCTCGCGGGCGGCGCGTTCGCCGCCTTCCTGTCCACGGCATCCGGGCTGGCCATGTCGGTCACGGGGGTCATCGACCAGGAGCTGCTGCGGCCCCGGGTCACCCGGTTCGCGGGGGGCGACGTGCCCGGCATCCGGGGCTTCCGGGTCGCGGCGATCCTGGCCGTCGTCATCCCCTACGCCGTGAGCCGGGCCACCGAGTCACTGGGCCTGGCCACCACCGTCGGGCTCGCCTTCGCCGTGGCGGCGGCGACGTTCGCACCGCTGCTCATGCTCGGCGTCTGGTGGCGCCGCCTCTCGACGTGGGGTGCGATGGCCGGGCTGGTCGTCGGCGCCACCTCGGCCACCGTGGCGATCGGCTGGACCATCGCCACCGGCCCGGAGGGCGGCTGGTCGGGGGCCCTGCTCGCCAACCCGGCGATGTGGGCGACGCCGCTGGCGATCGCCACCGCGGTGCTCGTCTCGCTGGCCACGCCGTCGAGGGTCCCGGCCGGCACGACCCGCACGATGGTGCGGCTGCACACCCCGGAACGGGTGGCCCTGGCCCGCTCCCGCGCCCGCGACTGACCTCGACCTTCTCGCCCGATGCCGGAACCTTCACGTCCGCACCGGAACCGTTCCCTTGCGAAGGTGAACCTTCTCGCTCCGGGCGAGAAAGGTGGGACAGCCGCCGGATGCCGGTCAGCCGACGGCGTCGCGCGCGGCCACGAACGCGTCGACGCAGGCCCGCACGTCGGCCTCGGAGTGCGCCGCCGAGAGCTGGACCCGGATCCGGGCCTTCCCCTTGGGCACGACCGGGAAGCTGAACGCGATGACGTAGACGCCGTGGGCGAGCATGTGGTCGGCCACCTGGGCCGCCCGGCGGGCTCCGTCGTCGCCGGGGAACATGACCGGCGTGATCGGGTGCGACCCCGGCAACAGCTCGAACCCGGCAGCCGTCATCAGCTCGCGGAACAGGGCGGCGTTGCCGCGCAACGTCTCGCGAGCCTCGCTCGACCCCGACACCAGGTCGAGGGCGGCGAGCGACCCCGCCACCACGGCCGGTGCCACCGAGTTCGAGAACAGGTACGGCCGCGAGCGCTGGCGCAGCAGGTCGACGACCTCCTGGTGGCTGGCGACGTAGCCACCCGACGCGCCACCCAGGGCC
Source organism: Ornithinibacter sp. (assembly GCA_035702525.1). GTDB lineage: Bacteria > Actinomycetota > Actinomycetes > Actinomycetales > Dermatophilaceae > Fodinibacter. The sequence goes on from DASSQL010000529.1 coordinate 4,402, forward strand.
TTGCCGAGGGTGCCGGTGATGATGTCGACGCGGTCCATGACCCCGAACAGCTCGGGTGTGCCGCGGCCGCCGTCACCCACGAACCCCACCGCGTGCGAGTCGTCGACGAGCACCATCGCCTCGAACTCGTCGGCCAGGTCGCAGATCTCGTCGAGCGGGGCGTACGAGCCGTCCATCGAAAACACCCCGTCGGTGACGACGCACACCCGCCGAGCGCCCCCCGCCCGGGCCGCCTCGAGCTGCGCCCGCAGGTCGCCCATGTCGGCGTTCTTGTACCGGAACCGCGCGGCCTTGCTCAGCCGGATGCCGTCGATGATCGACGCGTGGTTGAGCTCGTCGGACACGATCGCGTCCTCGGCGCCGAAGAGCACCTCGAAGACCCCGCCGTTGGCGTCGAAGCACGAGCTGTAGAGGATCGTCGCCTCGGTGCCGAGGAACTGCGACAGCCGCGACTCGAGCCGGGTGTGCTGGGTCTGGGTGCCGCAGATGAAGCGCACCGATGCCATCCCGAAACCCCACTCGTCCAACGCCGCCCGGCTCGCCGCGACGACGTCCGGGTGGTCGGCGAACCCGAGGTAGTTGTTGGCGCAGAAGTTCAGCGACTCCCCACCCGAGGTCGCCACGTGCGACGACTGCGGGGTGGTCAGCTCGCGCTCGCGCTTGTAGAGCCCGGCCTCCTCGATCTCCGCCAGGGTCGCCTTGAGCTCGTCCTTCACCGCGCCGTACACGGGTCCTCCTCGGGGTCGTCGGGGTAGCCAGCCAGCCTACGGCTCGGCGGTCAGCTCCAGTCGAGCACGACCTTGCCGCCGTGGCCCGAGCGGGTCTCGGCGAAGGCCTGCTGCCACTGCTCCGCCGGGTACCGGCCGGTGACGACCGACGACACCGCGGCCCGCAGCGACGGCGAGGTGGCCAGCATCGACCCCATGAGGTACCAGGTCTCGAACATCTCCCGGCCGTAGATGCCGCGCAGCGTGATCATGTGCGTGATGACCCGGCCCCAGTCGATGGCGTACCGGTCCTTGGGCAGGCCCAGCAGCGCCACCCGGCCACCGTGGTTCATGTTGGCCAGCATCTCCTCGACCGCGACGGGCGACCCGGACATCTCGAGCCCGATGTCGAACCCCTCGACCATGCCGAGCTCGGCCTGTGCCGCGCGCAGTGACCCTCCGGCCGAGACGTCGACGACCAGGTCGGCGCCGGCCGCCCTCGCCAGGGCCAGTCGCGCGGGCGACAGGTCGGTGACGCAGATCCGCCGGGCACCGGCGTGCCGTGCGACCGCGGTCGCCATGACCCCGATCGGCCCGGCACCGGTCACCAGCACGTCCTCCCCCACCATCGGCCACTGCAGCGCCGTGTGGGTCGCGTTGCCGAGCGGGTCGAACAGCGCCCCGAGGTCGGGGTCGAGGTCGGCGGGCTGCACCCAGGCGTTGGTCGCCGGGATGACGACGTAGTCGGCGAAGGCCCCGTCGCGGTTGACCCCCACCCCGATCGTGTTGATGCACAGGTGCCGGCGCCCGGCCCGGCAGTTGCGGCAGGTGCCGCAGACGAGGTGGCCCTCACCGGAGACCCGGTCGCCGACGGCCACGTGGTCGACGTCGGCCCCCACCTCGACGACCTCGCCGAAGAACTCGTGGCCGAGCGTCATCGGCACCTGGACGGTGGCCGCGGCCCACTCGTCCCACTGCTCGAGGTGCAGGTCGGTGCCGCACAGCCCGGCGCGCAGCACCCTGATCTTGACGTCCTTGTCGCCACACCTCGGCTCGGGCACCTCGACCAGCTCGAGACCGGGACCTGCCGTGACCTTCCGAAGCGCGCGCACGCGCCCATCATGCCGGGATGCCGGCCGCACCGGGAGCCGACCGCGGCACCGTTCGTCGCGCCCCGCCCGCCGCTCGGCGCGGGGTGAGGCGCCGCACATCGCGCCGCCGACCCGCCCACCGCGGGGCCGGGCCGCACGGGTACCACGACCTCGGCCGGGCCCCCACGCTGGGGTCGATCCGGGCAGCACCGTCCGGACTCCCGACCCTGGAGGTGACCCGTGAGCAACGACGCTCTCGAGCAGACCGAGGACTCCTACCTCGCCCTGCAGCACACTTCGGAGTTCCAGGCGCTGCGCAAGAAGTTCCGCGGGTTCGTCTTCCCGATGACCGCCTTCTTCCTCGCCTGGTACTTCCTCTACGTCCTGCTCTCGATCTTCGCCCCCGGCTTCATGGGCCAGCAGGTCGGCAAGCCCGGCATCACCGTCGGTCTCCTCTTCGGCCTGGGCCAGTTCGTGACGACCTTCGCGATCACGATCATCTACGCCCGCTGGGCGAACAGCCAGCTCGACCCGATGGCCGAGGCCGTCGCCGCCCAGATGACCGCGTCCGAAGCCCCGAAGGAGAACTGACCATGGCGCTCACCCTCCCCTTCGCCGAGTCCACCGCGGTCGGCACCCCGCTGCTGAACATCGCGATCTTCGCCGCGTTCGTCGTCGTCACCCTCGTCATCGTCATCCGGGTCTCGGCGGGAAAGAAGACCGCCGAGCAGTACTACACAGCCGCCGGCGCCTTCACCGGCCGCCAGAACGGTGTGGCCATCGCCGGCGACTACCTCTCGGCCGCGAGCTTCCTCGGCATCGCCGGGGCCATCGCCCTGCAGGGGTACGACGGCTTCCTGTACTCGATCGGCTTCCTCGTCGCGTGGCTGGTCGCGCTCCTGCTGGTCGCCGAGCTGATGCGCAACACCGGCCGCTTCACGATGGCCGACGTGCTCTCGTACCGCCTCAAGCAGCGCCCGGTGCGCATCGCCACGGCGATCTCTGTGCTCACCGTGTCGTTCTTCTACCTGCTGGCCCAGATGGCCGGAGCGGGCGGCCTGGTCTCGCTGCTCCTCGGCGTCCAGGGCGAGATGGCGCAGAACCTGGTCATCGTGCTCGTCGGCGGCATCATGATCACCTACGTGCTCATCGGCGGGATGAAGGGCACCACCTGGGTGCAGATCATCAAGGCGCTGCTGCTCATCGCCGGCACCGCCGTCATCACGCTGATGGTGCTCGGCAAGTTCAGCTTCAGCTTCTCCGAGCTCTTCACCGCGGCGGCCGACAACTCCCCCGCCGGCGACAAGCTCTTCGAGCCCGGCCTGAAGTACGGCAAGACCCTCACGACGAAGATCGACTTCATCTCGCTGTCGATGGCACTCGTGCTCGGCACGGC
>DASSQL010000530.1:0-5268 GCA_035702525.1 Ornithinibacter sp.
CGCACCGCGCACAAGCGCAGCCCCTCCGGCCCACGTCGCACCCGGTACGCCGGTCGCCGTGGCCCGCTCGGGGGGTTGGGCTCCACCCCTGCCCGCCCCGCGCTGCCGGCCCGTACCGGCCCACCGCAGGTCACCGGCCGCTGGTCGCTGCTGCCGCCGGTCGACCTCGACCCCACCCTGCGCGCCTACGCCACCGCCGAGCTCCTGCTCGACCGGCACGGCATCCTCACCCGTGGGGCGACGGCCGCCGAAGACGTGCCGGGCGGCTTCGCCGCGATCTACCGGGTGCTCGGCCGGGCCGAGGAGGCCGGCCGGGTGCGCCGCGGCTACTTCGTCGAGGGGCTGGGCGCCTCCCAGTTCGGCACCACCGGGGCCGTCGACCGGCTGCGCAGCGGCACCGGCGGGGTCGGCGCCGCGAGCGGCGACCACGGCCGGGCGGCGCCGACCGCCGTCGTGCTCGCCACCAGCGACCCCGCCAACCCGTTCGGGGCGGCGCTGCCCTGGCCCGACCGCGCGGTCGACCCCGCGGCCACCGACGCGCCCGCGCCCACCGACGACGCCCCCGCCGACAAGCGCCGCCGCCACCAGCCGGGGCGCAAGGCCGGCGCCGTCGTCGTGCTCGTCGACGGCGAGCTCGTGCTCTACGTCGAGCGCGGCGGCAAGACCCTGCTCACCTACTCCGACGACCCCGACCTGCTCCGGGCCGCCGCCACCGCCCTGGCCGACGCCGTCCGGCGCGGCAGCCTCGGGCGGATCACCGTCGAGAAGGCCGACGGCGGCCAGGTGCTCGGCTCCGGCCACCCGGTGGTCGCGGCCCTCGAGGAGGCCGGCTTCCACCTCACGCCGCGCGGGTTGCGGATGCGGAGGTGAGCGGTGCCCGAGGGTGACACCGTGCACCGCACCGCCGACCGGCTCGACGCGGCGCTGCGCGGCGCGGTGGTCGAGCGCGCCGAGCTACGCTGGCCCTCGGTGCCCGACGTCGACCTCGCCGGGTCACGCACCCTCGAGGTCGTCGCCCGGGGCAAGCACCTGCTGCACCGCTTCGACACCGGCAGCACCCTGCACACCCACCTGCGGATGGAGGGGCAGTGGCGCGTCGAGCACCCGGGCCCGGCCACCGACCGCGCGCTGCGCCGCCACGACCTGCGGGCCGCGGTGCTCACCGACCGCTGGTCGGCGCTCGGCCTGCGCCTTGGCATGGTCGACCTCGTCCCCACCGCCCGCGAGTCCGACCTGGTCGGCCACCTCGGGCCCGACGTGCTCGGGCCGCACTGGGATGCCGCCGTCGCGGCCGAGCGGGTCACGACCGCCGAGGGACTCATCGGCGACACCCTGCTCGACCAGCGGGTGCTCGCGGGCGTCGGCACCTTCTGGGCGAGCGAGATCCTCTTCCTCGAGCGCGTGCTGCCCTGGGTCCGCGCGGGCGACCTCGACCGCGACCGGGTGCAGGCCCTGCTCGAGCGCCTGCACCGACTGATGGCCGCGGCCCGTCGCACCGGCTGGCAGGCGAGCACCGGCATCCAGCGCTCTGGTGAGGAGGCCTACGTGCACGCGCGGTCCGGGCGGCCGTGCCGGCGCTGCGGCGACACCGTGCGGGTGGCGATGACCGGAGCCGCACCTCGGCAGCGCACGCTGTTCTCGTGCCCCACCTGCCAGGGCGGGCTGGCCCCGACCGACGACGGCAGGCCGCAGCGCCCGTTGGGCAGCGGCAGGCGGCGGTACTGAGCGGCGGCGCTAGGCCGCGGAGGCCGAGACGGTGTCGGACATCTGGTGCCCGACGGGGAGCGAGACGGGGGCGGAGAGGGTCTCGACCCGCTCGACGCGCTCGCGCACCAGCTCGAGCACCTCGGACAGGCTCAGCCCGAGCCCGGTGCACACCGAGGCGAGCAGCTCGGAGGAGGCCTCCTTCGTGCCACGCTCGAGCTCACTGAGGTACCCGAGGGAGACGGCGGAGGACGACGCGACGTCGCGCAGCGTGCGGCCCTGGTCCTGGCGGATCTCGCGCAGGACCTCGCCGAGCTCGTGCCGAAGCAGGATCACGGTGCCTCCTCTCCTTCGTCGGTGCGGACCGTCGCACGGTCCGTGGGTCAACGGTACCCCGAGCCACCCACGTCGTCGCGGAGGTTCCTCAGAGCCCGTTCCAGGAGGGTCAGCACGGCCAGCACGCTCGCCGCCCGGATCTCCGCCCGATCGCCGGTCAACGCCAACCGCTCGACGAGGATTCCCCACGGCCCGCTGACGCCCACGAACACGGTGCCCACCGGCTGCCCGTCGGCCGGGTCGGGGCCGGCCACCCCGGTGGTCGACACGCCCACGGCGCAGCCCAGGACCCGCCGGATGCCGTCGGCCAGCTGGGCCGCGACCGGCTCGCACACCGCGCCCTCGCGGGCCAGCAGGTCGCGGTCGACGCCGAGCACGTCGGCCTTGACCTCGCTCACGTAGGCGACGACCCCGCCGCGCACGACGGTCGACGCGCCGGGGACGCCGGTCAGGGCGCCGCAGACCAGGCCGCCGGTCAGCGACTCGGCGGTGCCGACCGACAGGTCGAGCTCGCGCAGCAGCGTGACGACCGCGTCGGCCACCGGGCGCGGGTCGCTCACGACCCGCTGCGCCGCTGCCGGGCCGCCGCGGCGCGCTCGGCACGCTCCGCCCGCTTGCGCATCGCCCGCTCGCTGGTCTGCCGCAGCCGCAGCGCCTGGTGCAGGTAGTCGAAGCCCGTGACCACCGTGACGACGACGGCCGCCCCGAGCGTGATGGACGCGACCCACTCCCACAGGTCCGGGAAGGGCAGCGTCCAGCGCGGGATGACGAAGAAGCCGATGCCGAACGTCTGCAGCAGGGTCTTGACCTTGCCCCCACGACCGGCGGCCATCACCCCGTGCCGGATCACCCAGAAGCGCACCGCGGTGATGCCCCACTCGCGCACGAGCACGACGATGGTGACCCACCACCAGACCTCGCCGATCATCGACAGGCCGACCAGCGCCATCGTCACCAGGGCCTTGTCGGCGATCGGGTCGACGACCTTGCCGAAGTTGGTGACGAGGCCGCGGCTGCGGGCCAGGTCACCGTCGATCCGGTCGGTGATCATCGCCACCGCGAACACCCCGAAGGCGAGCCAGCGGTAGGTGGCGTCCTGGCCGTCGTCGACCAGCAGCAGCCAGCCGAACACCGGCACGAGCAGCAGGCGCAGGATCGTCAGGTAGTTCGCGATGTTCCACGCGCTCGGCCCGGTCGTGGGCACCGCCGGGCTCGCCGGGTCGACGCCCACGCGGTACGGGTCGGTGGCGCGTCCCTCGGCGAGCGGGCCGGGGCGCACCGGGCGCAGCGGCTTCTCGCTCATGGGGTCTCCACGACGAGGTCGACCCCGACGGCGTCGACGACGACGCCCTCGAGGAACGAGCCCACGGCCGGCATCGCGCCGGCACCGCCGGTGCGCACCAGGCAGACGCCGTCGACGTCGGGGCCCTGGTGCTCGGCCCGGCCGATCGCGACCGTCGGGTCGTCGTCGTCGTGCTCCTCGACGAGCACCACGACCCGCTCCCCCACCCGGTCCATCGCTCGCTGCGCGGTGAGCTCCTCAACGAGCGCGGTGAGCCGGTCGACCCGCTCGGCGACGACCTCGTCGGGAAGCTTGGCGTCGAGGTTCTCGGCCTCGGTGCCGTCCTCGTCGGAGTAGCCGAAGACGCCGACCACGTCGAGCCGCGCGCCCACGAGGAAGCGCTCGAGCTCGTCGACGTCGGCCTCGGTCTCGCCCGGGAACCCGACGATGACGTTGCTGCGCACACCGGCGAGCGGCTCGCGCGCGCGGACCCGCTCGATCAGCTCGAGGAACGGCTCGGTTCCGCCGAAGCGGCGCATCCGGCGCAGCACGGTCGGCGAGGCGTGCTGGAAGGACAGGTCGTACCAGGGCATGACCCCGGGGATGTCGGCCATCGCCTCGAGCAGGCCGGGCCGCACCTCCGCCGGCTGCAGGTACGACACGCGCACCCGGTCGACGCCCTCGATGGCGGTCAGCTCGGGCAACAGCTTCTCGAGCAGCGCGAGGTCGCCGAGGTCCTTGCCGTACGACGTCGAGTTCTCGCTGACGAGGAACAGCTCGCGCACGCCCTGCTGCGCGAGCCAGCGCGCCTCGGCGATGACGTCGGTCGGCCGGCGCGAGACGAACGACCCGCGGAACATCGGGATGGCGCAGAACGAGCACCGCCGGTCGCAGCCGCTGGCGATCTTCAGCGGCGCCCAGGGCCGGGCGTCGAGCCGCGAGCGCACGAAGGCCTCGCCGTCGCCGTGACCGGGCAGCGCGACCGAACCCGCGGCAGCCGAGCGGTCGACCGGTGACAGCGGCAGCAGCATGCGCCGGTCGGAGGGCACGTGCGACTTCGGCCGCGCCCCGCCGAGGATGGCGGTGAGGTGGCTCGACATGTCGCGGTAGGAGTCGAACCCGAGCACCGCGTCGGCGTCCGGCAGCTCGTCGGCGAGGGTCTGGCCGTAGCGCTCGGCCAGGCAGCCGACGGCGACCACGGCCTTGGTGCGCCCGGTCTGCTTGAGGTCGGCCGCCTCGAGGAGGGTGTCGATGGAGTCCTTCTTGGCCTGCTCGACGAAGCCGCAGGTGTTGACCACGGCGACGTCGGCGTCGGCGGCGTCGTCGACGAGGGTCCAGCCCTCGGCCGCGAGCCGCCCGGCGAGCTCCTCGGAGTCGACCTCGTTGCGCGTGCACCCGAGGGTGACCAGCGCGACACTGCCGCGGCTCGAGGGGGAGGCCATGCCGCCACTCTAGTTCCGCCGCGGTCCGGGCCGGTGCACCCCCGGTATGGTCCTGCGCATGCTCTCGGACACCTCGGCCCGGATCCGCGACCTCCTCGCCGAGCACCCCGTGGTCGACGGTCACAACGACCTCGCCTGGGAGGCCAGGGAGCGGGTCGGCTACGACTGGACCCGGCTCGACGTCTCACGCCCCGGGTGCCCCACCCACACCGACATCCCGCGGCTGCGCGAGGGTGGCGTGGGCGCCCAGTTCTGGTCGGTGTGGGTGCCCGGCACGCTGCAGGGCGACGCCGCGGTCACCGCCACCCTGGAACAGGTCGACGCGGTGCACGCCATGACGGCGCGGTTCGCCACCGACCTGGCCCTCGCCACGACCGTCGCCGACGTGGAGCGGGCCCGCTCGCAGGGCCGGATCGCCTCCCTGATCGGCGCGGAGGGCGGGCACAGCATCGACTCCTCGCTCGGCTCGCTGCGGATGCTGCACGCGCTCGGCGTGCGCTACCT